>CAMDHB010000017.1 GCA_945897655.1 Pseudorhodobacter antarcticus | reverse complement strand
GGCCTTCCTGCTGATCAGCGGTGGCCTTGTAGATCGCCTCGCCCAGTTTCATGGCGGCGTCGGTCAGGTTCTGGATGCCACCCTTGATCTTGCCGGCGTCCTCGGTCTTGACCGTATCTTCCAGCGCGGACATCGCGAGTTCGATCATCTCGACCGTCGAAGGATCGACCTTGTCGGAATGTTCGGCGAGCGATTTCTTGGTCGAGTGCAGCAGGCTTTCGGCCTGATTCTTGGTCTCGACCAATTCACGGCGGGCCTTGTCGGCGTCGGCGTTGGCCTCGGCGTCCTTGACCATCTTGTCGATATCCTCATCCGACAGACCACCCGAGGCCTGAATGGTGATCGCCTGTTCCTTGTTCGTGCCTTTGTCCTTGGCCTTGACCGTCACAATGCCGTTGGCGTCGATATCAAAGGTGACTTCGATCTGCGGCATGCCACGGGGGGCGGGCGGGATGGATTCAAGGTTGAACTGGCCCAGCATCTTGTTGTCGGCGGCCATTTCACGCTCGCCCTGGAACACACGCAGGGTCACGGCGTTCTGGTTGTCTTCGGCGGTCGAGAAGATCTGCGACTTTTTGGTAGGGATCGTGGTGTTGCGGTCGATCAGGCGGGTGAAGACGCCACCCAGGGTTTCGATGCCCAGGGACAGCGGCGTCACGTCGAGCAGGACCACGTCTTTGACGTCGCCTTGCAGAACGCCTGCCTGAATGGCGGCACCGGCGGCAACCACTTCGTCGGGGTTCACACCTTTGTGCGGGTCCTTGCCGAACAGCTTGGTCACTTCTTCGATCACGCGGGGCATGCGGGTCATGCCGCCGACCAGAACAACCTCGTCGATGTCTGAGATCGACAGACCGGCATCCTTGAGCGCGGCCTGGCAGGGCTTGATCGACTTCTTGATCAGGTCATCGACCAAGCTTTCCAGCTTGGCGCGGGTCAGTTTGACCACCAGGTGCAGAGGCTGCCCGGTGTTGCGGTCCATGCTGATGAAGGGCTGGTTGATTTCGGTCTGGGTCGAGTTCGAGAGTTCGATCTTGGCCTTTTCAGCAGCCTCTTTCAGGCGCTGCAGGGCCATTTTGTCCAAGGTCAGGTCAACGCCGTGCTCTTTCTTGAACTCATTCGCCAGATACTCGACGATGCGCATGTCAAAGTCTTCGCCACCCAGGAAGGTGTCGCCGTTGGTGGATTTCACTTCGAACAGGCCGTCGTCAATCTCCAGAATGGTGATGTCGAAGGTGCCGCCGCCAAGGTCATAGACGGCGATGGTGCGGGCTTCTTTCTTGTCCAGGCCGTAGGCCAGCGCGGCAGCGGTCGGTTCGTTGATGATACGCAGAACCTCAAGGCCAGCGATCTTGCCCGCGTCCTTGGTTGCCTGACGCTGGGCGTCGTTGAAATAGGCGGGGACGGTGATGACGGCCTGGGTGACGGTTTCACCCAGATAAGCCTCAGCCGTTTCCTTCATTTTCTGCAGGACGACCGCAGAAACCTGGGCGGGGGAGTATTTGTCGCCGCGCGCTTCGACCCAGGCGTCGCCGTTGCCGCCGTTGACGACCTTGTAGGACAGATGCTTTTGATCCTTGACGATCATCGGATCGTCGTAACGGCGACCGATCAGACGCTTGACGGCGAAAATGGTGTTGGAGGCGTTGGTGACGGCCTGCCGTTTGGCGGCTTGTCCGACCAGACGCTCATTCTCGGTGAAGGCGACGATCGAGGGCGTGGTGCGCGCGCCTTCCGAGTTTTCGATGATGCGGGGCGCTGCGCCGTCCATGATGGCGACGCAAGAGTTTGTGGTCCCCAGGTCGATCCCGATGATTTTAGCCATGATATGCTACCTTTGCTTAGGCGATGTTAAAGGGCGGACCCAATCAGGCATCCGACCCCGATCCCGGTGAGAACCAGAAAGAGTGTTGCCAAATGTGGCACCCGATCCGGCTTCTGGGCGTATATAAGGAGGGCAGGGGGGTGCTGCAAGCAGCGTACGGTGTGGAAAGCGAACTGCAGATAGTGAAAAATCGAGCTTGTGGCGGCAAAGCTGGGCCG
This sequence comes from Pseudorhodobacter antarcticus, assembly GCA_945897655.1. Lineage (GTDB taxonomy): Bacteria > Pseudomonadota > Alphaproteobacteria > Rhodobacterales > Rhodobacteraceae > Stagnihabitans. The sequence goes on along the minus strand of CAMDHB010000017.1, from coordinate 18,731 downwards.
AAGCCAAAAAAGAGGGCGCGCAATGTCAGAGGAGAACCGGAAGATGGCGGCGGGGTTCTTCAATGCGGTCTGGGCGCTGCTGGATAAACCGGGGCGTAGCAGTGACGAGGATTTGCAGATGGTCCTTCTGGCCCATGCCTCGCGTGCGCACTGGCAGGTGGCGCGGTCTTGCTGGGTTGCGGGCGATCTGGTTGGCGCAACCCAGCACGAATCGCAGGCCCAGGCGATTGCCGCAGACCTGACCGACCGCGAGGAGCGCGATCTTTTGCTGGCCGATCTGAACGGTGGACGATAGCCGGTTACTTGCCCGCGCTCCAACTGGCCGAGGCGTACTGCCGGGTAAATGTGTCGCCCAACAGCCCAAAGAATATCAGGACCGCGCCCACGATCGCAGCATAGCTGACCGAGGTGTAATGGGGGCTGTAGTTCAGGAAAACAAACCCCCGGGTCTGATCTATGAGGTGGAACAACGGGTTCCACGAGAACCAGAACATGATCGAGGTTGGCAAGGCGTTGGCCAGGAACATTTTGCCTGAGGCGATCATGTTTACCGTTGTATAGACGGTCATCGCCACGCGGAAAAAATCCGGGGCCCAAGGCATGGCAGCCTTGAAGATCATCCCGACCCCGATGCCGGTGATCCAGGCCAGCAGCAGCATGCCAAAGGCGGCGACAGGAAACTCGATCTCGATCCTTGTGAACAGGGTGTTGTAGAGGAACAGGATAACCAGACAGGACAGGACCTGTTGGTAGAGGGCAGCAAGCGCCTGCCCACCGATGGCCACAACTGTGTTCATGGGGGCGTGTTTCATCATGGCAGAGGTTGGCCCCTCGGCCTTGGACACGGCGCGGACAGTCTTCACATGGGTCATGTACATGAAGATGCCGGACATCATGTACAGCATGTAATCGCCCCGGACGGCGGACCCACGAAAGCCGAGGACGTAGAAAATGAAATAGAAAGTGGCCAGCATCATGCTGGATTGCAGCACATTTACAACAAGGCCGACCACGGCATTGCTGTTGGCCATGCGTATGTCGCGGACCGCGACATGGAAGATCAGTTCCAACGTCGAAAACAGGCTTTGGGTATTTGACTTTGGCGCTGACGGAAGGAACATTTGCCTGCCCTTTTGGCGACCAACCAGCGGTCGCTCCCTGTTTTACACCGGGAAATCTTGCTGTTCCCTTATCCTCGATGATATGCGCAAATCGAAAATCATTCAATGATGGGGTTGGCCGGCCGGAGCCGGGCCCCGCCAAGGAGCAAAAATGGATTATTCCCGCTTGATCCCGATCATCCGCCGCCTGGCGCTGGAGGCGGGTGACCGCATCATGGAGGTTTACAGCGGGCCCGATTTCGAGGTGAAATCCAAAAGCGATGCGAGCCCCGTGACGATTGCCGACGAGGCGGCGGATGCGATCATTTCGGCCGGGTTGCGGGCCGAGTTCCCAGAGGTCGTGCTGATCACCGAAGAGCAGGCGGCGAGCCATGCCCTGACAGCGCAGACTTTCCTGATTGTGGACCCTCTGGATGGCACCAAGGAGTTTGTGCAGCGGCGGGGCGATTTCACGGTGAACATCGCCTATGTCGAAAACGGTGTGCCGGTGCGTAGTGTGGTTTATGCCCCGGCACAGGGGCGGCTGTTTTACACGCGCGAGGATGGCGTGGCCGTGGAAGAGACCGGCGCGATGGATAAGGCCGTGGTAGGCGCGCAGGTCGTGATTTCGGTCACCAAGCCGGACAATGCGGCACTGATGGTGGTGGCGAGCAAGAGCCACCGTGATGCGGCGACGGATGACTACATCGCCAAATACAGCGTCAAGGACATGACGAGTGCCGGGTCCAGCCTGAAGTTCTGTCTGGTGGCGACGGGGGAGGCGGATCTGTACCCGCGCCTTGGGCGCACGATGGAATGGGATACGGCGGCGGGGGATGCGATATTGCGCGGTGCCGGGGGCCAAGTTGTGCGGTTTGATGACCACACACCGCTGGCCTATGGCAAGGCGGGCTGGGACAACCCGTTCTTCATCGCATTTGCCCCCGGCGTGGTGTTGAAGGCATGAGCGTTCTGATCGCCATTCCGGCCCGCTATGCCAGTACCCGCTATCCAGGCAAGCCGCTTGTGTCCTTGAAGGGACCTGATGGGGAGAAGACCCTGATACGGCGGTCGTGGGAGGCTGCGATGGCGGTCAAGGGCATTGACCGCGTGGTGGTTGCAACCGACGATGCGCGGATAGCCGATCATGCTGCTGGATTTGGCGCCGAGGTCGTGATGACATCGAGCGACTGCCAGAACGGTACAGAACGGTGCGCCGAGGTTGCGCTGGCCTTGCCGGGGTATGAGGTGGTGGTGAACCTCCAAGGCGACGCGCCGCTGACGCCCGCGTGGTTTGTCGAGGGGCTGGTGGCGGGGTTGCTGGCGGACACCGGGGCCGATATCGCAACGCCTGTACTGCGCTGCGATGGCAAGATGTTGGCCGGGTTGCTGGCCGACCGTCGTGCGGGCCGTGTGGGCGGGACGACGGCAGTGTTCGGGGCGGGTATGCGGGGCCTGTACTTCAGCAAAGAGGTGATTCCCTTTACTGGCCGCGAGTTTGCCGACGAGGAGCCTACACCGGTTTTCCATCATGTCGGGGTTTATGCCTACCGGCCTGCCGCTCTGGCGGCCTATCCATCCTGGCCCACCGGGCCGCTGGAGCGGTTGGAAGGCCTTGAACAGTTAAGATTTCTTGAAAATGGGCGACAAGTATTGTGTGTGGAAGTGTCCGCCAAGGGCCGTCAGTTCTGGGAGTTGAACAACCCCTCGGACGTGCCCGTCATTGAAGCAATGATGACGGTGATGGGGTGAGAGATGCGGCAAGAGTTGGCGCATGCTGGCCTTAGCACTTGACGAACTGGCTCGAACCCGCCGAAACCATAAAGGTCGATGGAATTTTGGGCAAATCAGTGGCAGATTGTCTCGAAAGGTCATACTTATGACAGAAAGATTTGCTATCAGTTCAGTGTGACTTTACGCCTGCCAAACGGCCATTGAGTGGTGAAAATGCGGAAAACAACCAAGTCGAAGTTCAAGAAAGTTACTAAAGCGGTCTTTCCGGTTGCTGGGATGGGGACCCGTTTCCTGCCGGCAACCAAGGCAATCCCCAAAGAAATCATGACCTTGGTGGATCGCCCGTTGATCCAGTATGCCATTGACGAGGCGCGTGCAGCGGGGATCAAGGAGTTCATCTTTGTGACCGCGCGCGGCAAGTCGGCGCTGGAAGACTACTTCGACCACTCGCCCGAACTGGAAGCGGCGCTGCGCAGGGCAGGCAAGGATGACCTGCTGGAGGTTTTGCGCGATACGAACATGGATTCGGGCGCAATTGCCTATGTCCGCCAGAACCGCGCGCTGGGCCTGGGCCATGCCGTTTGGTGTGCCAAGCGTTTGATCGGGGATGAGCCGTTTGCGGTGCTGTTGCCCGATGACGTGATTGCCGCAGACAAGCCGGTGTTGCAGCAGATGATCGAGGCCTATGAACAGACCGGCGGTAATATGGTCGCCGCGATGGAAGTGCCGTTCAACAAGACATCAAGCTATGGGATACTTGAGGTTGCCGAGGATATGGGGTCGATCCTGCAAGTCAGCGGTATGGTGGAAAAACCGAAAGTTGATCCTCCGTCGAACCTGGCGGTCATTGGCCGTTATATTCTGACGCCCAAGGTTCTGGTGAACCTGAACCGGATGCGGCAGGGTTCGGGCGGAGAGATCCAGTTGACCGACGCCATTGCAGAAGAGGCATCGACCCCTGGCAACGTGTTCGGCTTCCGGTTCCGGGGCACGCGTTATGATTGCGGCAGCAAGGCGGGCTTCTTGCAGGCGACTGTGGCCTTTGGTCTGGCGCGGCCCGACCTGCGCGACGAATTCGCGACCTATCTTCACGATTTGATTGCGCTGCAAAAAGCGGCGCAGTGACGCGTGGCCGCCGGGCTTGGGACCCGCCTGCATGAGGTGATGCGGCGGGTTCTTGGCGAGGTTCATTTGCCAAGGTCGGTGTCCCTTGGCGAACTGCCTGTTCCTGAACGATCGGTGATGGAGGCGTGGCGGGCGTACAAGCTGCGCTGGAAACGGCTGCGTCTGCTGGCGCGGGCGTTTCGCAAGCGTAGACAGCTTCGTTCTGTGGTCGACCGGACGGACCGCATTCAAGCAGGTGCGATTCTTGCTTTTGTCACCATCCGCAATGAAAGCGTCCGTCTGCCCTATTTTCTGGCGCATCATCGGAAACTGGGGGTTGATCACTTTCTGGTGGTGGACAACGACAGCGACGATGGCAGCTGCGATCTGCTGGCCGCGCAAGAGGATGTTTCACTGTGGGTGACCGGGCACGGGTACAAGCAGTCGCGCTTTGGGCTGGACTGGATGACCGGGCTGCAACGGCGGTACGGGCATGGCCATTGGTGCCTGACGCTGGATGCCGATGAAATCCTGATCTATCCCTATCATGAGGACCGCAACCTGCGGGCATTGACTGCTGAGCTGGACGCCCAGGGTCTGCCGTCGTTTGGGGCCATGATGCTGGACATGTACCCAAAGGGACCGCTTGGTGCGCAGCACTATGAGCCTGGTCAGGACCCGATCGAAGTTTTGCCGTGGTTTGACAGCGGGAACTATGTCGTTCAGATTCAACCGCTTTTGCGCAATCTGTGGATTCAGGGCGGTGTCCGGGCGCGGCGTTTTTTTGCAGGCGAACCGCGCCGGGCGCCGACGCTGAACAAGGTGCCTTTGGTGCGGTGGGAGCGAGGCTATGCCTATGTCAATTCAACCCACGCCCTATTACCGCGCAAGTTGAACGCTGTTTTCGATGAAACCGGGGGCGAGCGGATTTCGGGGGCGGTGCTTCATACCAAGTTCCTGCCCATCGTTGTGGACAAGGCGGTCGAAGAGCAGCAGCGCCAACAGCATTTTGCCAATAGCGCGCTTTATGATGACTATTACCGCAGTTTAGCTGACAGCCCGGATCTGTGGTGCGCGGGGTCAAGCCGCTATACCGGTTGGCGCCAGTTGGAGGCGATGGGGCTGATTTCGCGCGGCGGATGGATCTGAATTCCCACACTGCGAGGTTATGTCGGGCTTATTGTTTACAGATGACGCCACAATCACTAGAATCGTTAACGGGTGTGGTGAAAGATGGTCGAAAGCTGCCAATCTGGGGTGAATTGCCCAGTTGTGCAGTGAGGTTGACGGTTTCCTCACGCATTGGCGGTTACAAATTGGCCAAGTGCTGCGTGTTGAGTGGTGTCGGGGGAGCGGGTTGAGCATCATTGGGGCAATCAGGCTGCGCGCAAGACGTCGGCGTGCCCATCTGCGCGCATTTTTGAAGCGGCGCCAGTTGACCTCGGTTGCCGACCGTACAGCCAAGATCGGTGAAAGCGCGATCCTTCTTTTGTCGACCGTCCGGAATGAACGGGTCAGGCTGCCGTTCTTCATGCAGTATTACCGCGATCTGGGGGTCGATCATTTTCTGTTTGTCGACAATGGCAGTAGCGATGGCACCCGGGAGTATTTGGCCGCCCAGCCAGATGTATCGGTTTGGGCCACCGAAGCCAGTTACAAGGCGTCGCATTTTGGCGTGGATTGGCTGACCCATTTGCAGCGGCGTTATTGCCACGGGCATTGGTGCCTTTCGGTGGATGTGGACGAATTCCTTGTCTATCCGTTCTGTGAAACCCGCCCCCTGCGGGCGTTGACCGATTGGCTGGATGCAAGTTCGGTACGGTCGTTTTCGGCCATGTTGTTGGATATGTATCCAAAGGGCCCCGTGCAAGAGCGGCCCTATCACGAGGGGCAGAACCCGTTCGAGATTGCGCAGTGGTTTGACAGTGGCAATTATACGATCAACCGCAACTTCTGGCACAACAATCTGTGGATCCAAGGCGGACCCCGGGCGCGGCTGTTCTTTTCCGACAACCCCTATAACGCGCCCGCGCTGAACAAGATTCCGCTGGTTAGATGGGACCGATCCTACGCCTATATCAGTTCGACCCATATGCTGCTGCCGCGCGGTCTGAATCTGGTCTTTGACGAATGGGGTGGCGAAAAGGCCTCGGGGTGCCTGTTGCATGCGAAGTTCTTGGATACCTTTGCCGTCAAGGCAGCCGAGGAGATGACGCGCGGGCAGCATTATGCGGAAAGTCAGGAATACATCGCCTATCAAAATGCCTTGGCCACCCAACCGGATCTGTGGTGCAAGTTCAGCGAGAAGTACATCAACTGGCGCCAGTTGGAAATTCTGGGGCTGATGTCGAAGGGGAACTGGGCATGAGGGGGCGGCGGCGGTGAGCATCGGCTTTGTCATGCTGTGCCATACTGCGCTTGAGCGTGCAGCAGAGGTTGCGCGCCATTGGGCGGAACGCGATTGCCCTGTGGTCATTCATGTCGACAAGCGGGTGGCCAAACCGGCCTTTGACGGTTTGGTTGCTGCATTGGCCGACTTGGGCAACATCCGGTTTTCGGGGCGATTTGCCTGCGAATGGGGGACTTGGGGGATTGTGGCGGCGACACAGGCCGCGTCCACCATCATTCTGAAAGACTTTCCCGAGGTGCGGCATGTCTTTCTGGCCTCTGGCTCCTGTTTGCCGCTGCGCCCGGTTGAGGATTTGAGGGCCTATCTGCAGACCCGTCCGCGCGTCGATTTCATCGAAAGCGTCACGACCGAGGATGTGGGCTGGACAGTCGGTGGGTTGAACCTGGAGCGGTTCACGCTGCGGTTCCCGTTCAGTTGGCGCAAGCAGCGGCGGTTGTTTGATGGATATGTCAGGCTGCAACGGCGTATCGGGTTCAAGCGCCAGATACCTGACGGCTTGGTGCCGCATCTGGGCAGCCAGTGGTGGTGTCTGACGCGGCAGACACTGTCGGCCATTCTGGAAAGCCCGGACCGTGAGGCGATTGACCGCTATTTCCGCCGGGTCTGGATTCCGGATGAAAGCTATTTTCAGACACTGGTGCGCCAGTATTCCTCCAATGTAGAAAGCCGGTCGCTGACGCTGTCGAAGTTTGACTATCAGGGCAAGCCGCACATCTTTTATGACGATCACTTGCAGCTTTTGCGGCGGTCTGACTGCTTTGTAGCGCGCAAGATCTGGCCGCAGGCGGGCAAGCTGTATCAGAACTTTCTGGAGGGCGGTGTGGTCGGCCAAGCCACGGCGGAGCCCAATCCGGGCAAGATTGACCGTCTGTTCGCCAAGGCTGTGGAGCGGCGGGTCAAGGGGCGGCCGGGGCTGTACATGCAAAGCCGGATGCCGAATGAAAACTGGGAAAACGGGCGGACCGCTGCGCCCTATTCGGTGTTCGAAGGCTTTGCCGAGGTTTTTGGCAATTTCGAACTGTGGCTGGGCAAGACCGCAGGCACGCGGGCCCACGGCCACCTGTTTGCCACGCAACGGGTCGAGTATGCGGGCGGCGAGACGGTGTTCAACGGTGCCATGTCGGACAGTGCGGCGATCCGCGACTATGCCCCCAAAAGCTTTTTGACCAATCTGATCTGGAACACCCGGGGCGAACGGCAGTGTTTTCAGTTTGGCCCGGGCGATAAACAGGATGTGTCCTGGTTCATGGCTGGCGACCCCAATGCGCAGATTTCGGTGATTTCGGGGGCGTGGATCATTCCACTGTTCCAATCGAACCAGAATTTTGGCGACATCCGGCGCGAGGCGGCCCGGTTGCAAAAGATCGAGGCGGATCACCTTGGCATCCTGCGCAGCCCCTGGACCAAGGCACGGGTCCGGATCTGGTCCCTGGCGGAGTTTGTCGAAAACCCGATGGAGCCCTTGCAAAGCATCATCGACGAAATCAGCCCCCGTTCCATGCGCCGTCTGACCGAGGCGCCGCAGATGGCTGACCTCAAGGGGTTTGGCCAGTTCTTGCAGAACCTGCGCAATCAGGGCATGCAGCCAACATTGATGGGTGATTTCCCGGCGGGCGAAGATCCCACGCCCGCCGCACTGCGCCGTGGGCGGCCATATCTGGTCAAGTGACCGATGGCAAAGCCGCGTTTCCATTCCTTTGTCATATTCGCCGAAATGCGCACCGGGTCCAATTTTCTGGAATCGAACCTGAATGCCATTCCGGGGCTGACCTGCCACGGTGAGGCGTTCAATCCCTATTTCATTGGTGGCGAAGGCAAGAACGAGTTGCTTGGCTGTACCTTGCAGGACCGCAATGCCGATCCGGCGCGGATGCTGCGGGTGATGCGGGACAAGACCGAGGGGTTGGCGGGGTTTCGGTATTTTCATGATCACGACCCAAGGGTCTTTGATCTGGTGGTTGATGATCCGTGCGTGGCGAAGGTGATCCTGACGCGCAACCAGTTGGAAAGCTATATCAGCTGGAAAATCGCAAAGGAGAGCGACCAGTGGTGGCTGGCCAACACCAAACATCTGAAAACCGTGCGCCCGAAGTTTGACCTGGATGAGTTCCGAGCGCGCATTGACGTCTTGCAGGGGTTTCAGAAGGGGCTGGTGGCCCGGCTGCAGGTCAGTGGGCAAGCGGCTTACTACATCGACTATGAGGATGTGCTGGATCTGAAGGTCATCAATGGCTTGGCGGCGTTTCTGGGGGTCGAGGGGCGGCTGGAGGATCTGGTGTTCCGGTTCAAGAAGCAGAACCCGGAACCTTTGGCCGACAAAGTCTCCAACCCTGCGGAAATGGAGCGCGGGCTGGCCCGGCTTGATTGGTTCAACCTGACCCACACGCCAAATTTTGAACCCCGACGGTCCGCAGCGATTGGCAGCTATGTGGCAAGCACTGCGGTCGGATTGCTGTTTCAGCCAATAAAATCAGGGCCGGAGCAGCGGATTCGCAAGTGGTTGCAGGCTTACGGTGGGTTGCAGACCAGTTTTGATCGCCAATCCTTGCGCAAATGGCGGGTTGAGCACCCCGGACAGCGCAGTTTTGCGGTGCTGCGCCATCCGTTGGCGCGGGCCCATGCGGCCTATTGCGACTTTCTGGAACGGGAGTGGATGCCGGAACTGCGGCCCTATCTGAAGCGGGTCCACAAGTTTGACCTGCCGCCCAAGGCACAGAAGGGCTTTGCCACCGAGGCAGAGCATCGGGCCGGGTTGATGGTGTTTCTGGAGTTGATCAAGCACATTCAGGCGGGGCGGACCGAGTTGCGGATGCCGGCGCAGTTTGCCACGCAACTGACAACGGTGTCAGGCTTTGCCCAGGTGCAGGCGCCGGATTTTCTGTTGCGGGAAGATCGGTTGGAGCGGGATCTGGCCTATGTCTGCGACCATGTCGGGATAGACATGAAACCCCTGCCGCCCAATGCAGAGACCAGCCCCTATCCGCTGGCGTCGATGTACGGGACAGACTTGGAAAAGGCCGCACGCGATGCCTACGGCAAGGACTATGCGGCCTATGGTTTTGCCAATTGGTCGGCATAAGGCCAAACCGACAGCGGAAGAAAACTGGTCAGGCAGCCTGCGCGCGGGCTTCTGTGAGAGTGGCGTGCAGTTTGGCAGGATCGGTGTTGGCACGGAGCTTCGCACAGATGTTGGGGTCGCGCATGGTGCGTGACACCAGCGCCAGCGCCTTGAGGTGATCGACGCCCGATTCCTTGGGCGCGAACAGGCCAAAGACCAGATCGACCGGCTGACGGTCAACCGAATCATAGTCGAGCGACCGTTCCATACGCAGAAAAACGGCGACGATCTGATCGAGGTCGTCCAAGCGGGCATGGGGTAGCGCGATGCCGTGGCCCACACCAGTGGGGCCCAGGCTTTCCCGTTCCTGCAAACCATCGGTCGCAACCGAGGCATTCAGGCGGTAAGCTTGGGCCGCCATTTCGCCCAGTTCCTGAAAGAGGCGTTTCTTGCCGGGCAATTGCCCCACGACCCGAACCGCACCGGGGCTTAGCAGTTTTGAGAGTTCCATGCGCCGTTTCTTACCTGCTCGCCCGCTTTGGCGGGATTTTCATTTGCTGTTGCGGGGGTCGATCCAGCCGATATTCCCGTCATCGCGGAGGTATACCACATTGACCCCGCCATGTCCCTCATTGCGAAACACCAAAAAGCGTTGCGAGGTCAACTCTAATTGCATGACGGCTTCACCTACGGTGATGGAGGGGATCTTCGTCTCCATCTCGGCCACGATGACGGGCTGCAGCGTGCCCAGGTCTTCGTCGTCGGGTTCCTGCGATGGGGCGAGGATGTATGATGCGCCGGGTCCGAATTCCACAGGTGTGGGGCGGTCGCGGTGGTGGTTGCGCAGGCGGCGTTTGTAGCGGCGCAGCTGCTTGTCCATCTTTTCGCGGCAGGATTCAAAGGCGGCATAGATTTCGGTTGCGTGACCCTTGGCTTGGGCGTTCAGCCCGGTGGACAGGTGGATGACGGCTTCGCAAACATACTCATGGGCGGATTTTGAAAACACAATCACGGCTTCGGTCGGACGCTGGGCATACTTTTCGACGATCTCACCAAGTTCAGACTTCACGTGAGTCTGAAGGGCTTCACCAATGTCGATGTGTTTCCCGCTGATCTGATAGCGCATGATGCCTCCTGTTGGTCAGTTATCTGGACCTGCCGCAGTGTTGCGTCAGGGTGGCGTAAAGATGGTAAACATATGGATAACGGTTTGGGTCACCACCTTTCGAAGAGCCCCTTATTGGAACCGCATATGTACGGGGGGACTGGACGACTGACGGTCTCATCCCTCTCATTTGGTGACTAGGGGTGGCACTTGTCAACAGAGCTGTCGCAAGACTGTCATGAAGTTTCAGACGATGCGAAAATTCTCGCCTAGATAGACCCGGCGGACGGTTTCATCGCGCACAATCTCGTCGGCGGTTCCGGACATGAGAACGTGGCCGTCGTGCAGGATATAGGCGCGATCCACGATATCCAGCGTTTCGCGGACGTTGTGGTCGGTGATCAGGACGCCCAGGCCGCGTGATTTCAGGTCGTGCACCAGATGGCGGATTTCGTTTACGGCAATGGGGTCAACGCCGGCAAAGGGTTCGTCCAACAGCAGATATTTGGGATCAGCGGCCAGACAACGGGCAATTTCGACCCGGCGCCGTTCGCCGCCGGACAGGGCAAGTGCGGGGGCTGCGCGGATATGGGTGATCGAGAATTCGGTGAGCAGTTCTTCCAGACGTTCGCGGCGCTTGTGCCGGTCAGCAATGACGATTTCCAGCACAGCCAGAATGTTGTCTTGGACTGAAAGACCGCGAAAGATTGACACCTCTTGCGGCAGATAGCCGATGCCCAGACGGGCACGGCGGTACATCGGCAACGAGGTCACGTCGCGGCCGTCGATCAGGACGCTGCCGGATTCGGGGCTGACCAATCCGGCGATGGTGTAAAAGCAGGTTGTTTTGCCTGACCCGTTTGGTCCAAGCAGTGCTACAACCTCACCCCGCGCCAGATCAAGAGAAACATCGCGCAAGACGAGGCGCTTTTTATAGCTTTTGCGGAGCTTGCGGACCTGCAGACCGGCAGAGCCGGGGGTGACGCTGACGGTGGGTGGCTGCATCAGTTGCTGCCGGGGGTGAAGATGGTGGTGACCCTGCCAGACATCGTGCCAGTGCCCGAGGTCAGGCTGAGCGTCAGTTTCTGGCCAGAAAGGGCAACCGCCCCTTGAGTCAGGACCACATCACCGATCAGGACCAGGTCGCCAGTATCGGGCCGATAGTCTGCGGTTTGGGCCGTGGCGGCATCAGTGCCGGCGGCAAGGGTGACGCCGCCCTCGGCGTGCAGGGTTTCTATGGACCGATTGTCGGTCGAGTAGACGATGGTCACTTCCCCGGCCTGAAGCCGCATATCGCCCTGCACCACAACCACATTGCCGCTGAAGGTGGCGGTTCCGTCTTTCTGGTTGACTGACAGCTGGTCGGCATCCACCTGCACGGGCTGCGACACGTCGGTCTTGAGGCCGGCGAAGGCCACATTCGTTTCTTGAGCCTGTCCAGACGTTGCAGCCAAGGCCAAGGCCAAGGCCAGACTGAAGAGCGCAGTTTTAATGACCTTTTGGCAGAGCATCAGTTTCCGGCCCCCTGTCTTGCGGGAATGTATATCATGTGCACACCGCTTTTGAACACCAGAACATAGCTGCGCGGATTGCTGCCCGAGAGGCCAAGGTGCAGGGCGCCTGCCGCGATCTGGCCCACAGGCCCAATGGCCGTAATGGGGCCGGTGCTGTCCAGGCTGGTGCGGTCAAGTGCAACGGAAATCTCTTGGGTTTCGATACGGTAGCCAGTTGAATTGCTGATGGTGACGCCGTCGGCAAGGATCATGCGCCGTCCGGCCGAATCCAGCCGCGCCGAGGTGGCGTCCAGTTCCGTCCGCGCACCATCCGGGGTTTCCAAAAGGCCAAAAAGCCCGGAAATGGTGCCATCTTCGCCGCTGCCGGCAACCCCCAACCGCGCCTCGTCTGCGGTCAGGGTAAGGGCGGCGCCGTCTGATGTCATGCCGGCAAAGTTGGGATGGGTCAGGCGCGGTTGTTGCACCAGGTCGGCCACGTCGACATCGGCATAAGGGATGGCGTCTTCGGGACGAACGGTTCGCGAAACCATGAACAGTGTCGACAGAATGGCCAATGCGCCCAAGGGCAGCAGGATCTTGAACCAGAACACCAGCTTTGAGTGCAGGTTGTCTGGCCGGGCCCAAGCCATCACGCGACCCCGGCACGCAGCAGATCGTGGATATGCAGGATGCCGATCGCCGTGCTGGACACGCCAGGATCAACCACGAACAGGCAGGTGATCTTGCGGTCATTCATGATGGCAAGCGCCTTTTCGGCCAAGGCATCGGGGGCGACCGTCTTGGGGTTGCGCGTCATCACGGCGCCTGCGGTCAGGCCAAGCAACCCGTCCATGTGTCGCCGCAAATCGCCATCGGTGACGATGCCGGTCAGGGCGCCAGATGCGTCGGTCACGCCGGTCACGCCAAAGCCGGACCGGCTGATCGACAAAAGAGCCTCGCTCATCGGGCTGGTATCGCGGGTGAGGGGCAGGTTGGTGTGCATCAGGTCGCGCACCTTCAGCAGTTTGGCCCCCAGCTTGCCGCCCGGATGGAACATGCGGAAATGTTCGGGGGTAAATTCGCGGTGTTCCATCAAAGCAATGGCCAGTGCGTCACCCAAGGCAAGGGTCATGGTGGTTGAAGTGGTGGGCACGATGCCGGTTCCACATGCCTCGGGTGCGTCGGGCAGCAAGATGGCCACGTCACATTGCCGGATCAGGCTGGACCCGGGCCGTGAGGCCACGCCGATCAGGGGGATGCTGAAGCGGCGGGTATGGGCGATGATGTCGGCCAGTTCCGGCGTCTCGCCCGAGTTTGACAGGACAAGGGCGACGTCCCCTTCGGTCACCATGCCCAGATCGCCGTGGCTCGCCTCGGCCGGGTGCACAAACTGCGCGGGCGTGCCGGTGGAGGCGAGGGTGGAGGCGATCTTGCGGGCGATATGGCCCGATTTGCCCATGCCGGAGACGATCACGCGGCCCTTGGCGGCCAGAATCAGCTCAACCGCCTGAGCAAATGTGTCGCCCAAACTACCCGAAAGCAGGGTCAGGGCCGCGGCTTCCTGCGTGATGACACGCCGGGCGGTGGCCAGAAAATCAGTGGTGGAAGAGGTCATTCGGCTCCTCCCATCCCAACAGGTCGAGTTCAGACCGGGTCGGCAGGAAAGCGAAGCAGCGCTGTGCCAGATCAAGCCGGTCTTCGCGGATCAGGCAGGTCTGCAACGCGTCTTTCAGCTTGTGCAGATACAGAACATCCGAGGCGGCATATTCCTTTTGCGCCTCGGACAAGGTGACAGAGCCCCAGTCCGATGTTTGCTGTTGCTTGGACACATCCACCCCGACCATTTCCTGCAGAAGGTACTTCAGGCCATGACGGTCGGTGAAGGTGCGCACCAGCTTGGCTGCGACCTTGGTGCACCAAACGGGGGTGGTGCGCACGCCAAAGGCCTGTTGCAGGGCGGCAATGTCAAAGCGGGCGAAGTGGAACAGTTTGACCGTGGCCGGATCGGTCAGCAGGCGTTCCAGATTGGGGGCGGATGTCTGGCCCTTGGCGATTTGGACCAGATGCGCATGGCCATCGCCCGAGGACAGTTGCACCAGACAAAGCCGGTCGCGCCTCGGGTCCAGGCCCATCGTTTCCGTGTCGATTGCGACAATGGGACCAAGGTTCAGGCCAGCCGGCAGATCATTCTGATAAAGGTAAATGGTCAAGGTCGCATCCAATCCAGAAAGGGTTCAGGACGGATTAGCCCTGTGGCGCGCGGGGGTCAACGTCTGGGCAGCAATTGATCAGGCCCCTGCAACCGACAGGACATGCGCCATCACTGATACCGCAAGGGTCCTTGGGTCGCGGCAAGACGGGATCAGGCCAAATGTTGGGCGCAGGCGTGACAAGTGTTCGGGCGTCACACCAAGTGCGGCAAGGTCGGCCAACAATCTGGTGCGGGCGCGCAGGCTGCCTTGGGCGCCGATGAAGAAGGCGTCGGTTGGCAGGAATTGCGACAGCAGACGCGCCTCATTCTCGTGATCATGAAAGAACAGGGTGATGGCGGTGCGGCTGTCGGGCTTTGGGCAGGTATAGGTGCGAAAGCTCGTGACAGTCTGGATGTTCAAGGGTCCGATCCGGGACAGATCGGATTGCAGGCTTTCCTGTCCGAACAGCGTGACGTCATAGCCGGCAGCCTGGGTCATCAGCGCGAATGACAACGCCTCAACCCCGTGACCATAGACCCAGAACCGCAATTCAGGTTCCAGTTTGATGATCAGACGCCCGGGTTGCGGTGTGTCCGAAATCATCAGATCGCCGTCTTGCAGGCCCACGGACAGGGAAACCGACTGCCGCTCGGTCCCAAACTGCAAGACATGCGTCAGCAGCATGCGGTCAGGGTTCGGGATCAATAAAATGGAAAGGCCACCGCCACAGGGCAGTTTCAGGTCGAAGAAGGGCGAGCCTATGCCATACCGCAGGGCGATGGCCCGTCCTGTTGTCAGTGCAGCCTTGGCGTGGTCGGCGATATCATCCTCGATACAGCCGGAGGACAGGGAGCCTGTACGTTTGCCTTCGGGCGTGAAGGCCATCATGGTGCCTGTATTCCGGTAAGACGCGCCCTCGGTGGCAGTGATGATGGCCAGAACGCCGTCACCTTGCGACAAAAGCTTCAATGGAACCCGGTTGCTGGCGTATTCAATCATGCTGCGTCCCTCACCCCCGCTGACAGTGCCGCAAACTGGCGGGATGCGGTAGGGGGCTGATGGTCACATTGCGGTTTCAGGCGAGCGACGCGCAGGTGCCAAGGACCTGCCAAAGATCGTCCAGGACCAAGAGGTCTTGCAATCGCTGACCTGGAACGTTGGCCAGATGTTGCATCCTCATGACGCGGGCAGGAATGGTGACAGCCATGCGCAGCGCAGCCTCAGGCGCGATGCCCACGACAGTGATCAGGCGTGCCACACTTTCGGCCATTGTAACATGGGCCCCGGCAAGGGAGCCCTCGCTGTTGACCAGACGACCATTTTGCAGGCGGATCACATCGCCATAAAGGTTGAAGTGATCAGACCCACCCACCGTGGACATGGCATCCGAAACGAGGAAGGTCGTGTCCAGCAGGGGGCGCGCGCGCAGGGCAAGGCCGACCATCTCATCCGCGACATGGATGCCGTCGCAGATGATCCCGGCAAAGGCGGTGGAGTTGATGCAGGCGCCCGTCACCCCGGCGGTACGGTTCAGCATCGGGGACATCGCGTTGAACAGATGGGTAAAGCAGGTCGCCCCCTCGGCCAAGGCCGCGCGGATGGTGGCGGAATCAGTGTCTGTATGGCCCAATGAGACGATTGCACCCGTTGCAGCCAGTGCCGCGATCTGCCCGGGTGCCACGGCCTCGGGTGCCACGGTGATCATCACGGCAACCCCGGCGGCGCGCAGACGTTGGACGACGGCGATGGTTCTGGTGTCCAGTGGGCGGATAAAGCGGGCGGCGTGGGTGCCGCGGCGGGCCTGGCTGATGTGGGGCCCCTCAATATGCAGGCCAAGCAGGCCGGGTTCGCCCGCTGTGGCGAGGGCCGCCTCGGCCGCGCGGTCCAGAACCTCGGGCGCATCCGTGATCAGGGTGGGCAGGATGCCGACGGTGCCGAAACGCCGGTGGGCGGCGGCGATTGCTGCCATGCCGGAAGGCGTGGGATCGGCGTTCAAGAAAACATCACCCCCGCCGTTGACCTGCAGGTCCAGAAAGCCGGGTGTGATCGTGCCCTTGAGGGGCAGACGGCGGGCGCCCAGTGGCAGAGCAGACACGGGCGAGATCGCGATAACGGTGGTGTGGGAGAGGCCAACAGCCTGACCGGGAAGCAAGCTTTGGCCATCAAACAGCAGGTCGGGGCAAAGCCAGGTGTGGACGGCGTCGTTCATCCCGCGCCCCCGTCGTTTTGGGCTGAAAAGGCGGCAAAGGCGGCGCCGCGTGCCCCGGTGGTATCGCCACCCTCGGCCAGCAAAAGGGGCGGGATACCGTATCCCGGCAATTGGGCGCGTTGCAGCGCTGAGGCAAGGTCGGGGATCAGGTTTGGCGCACGCGACAACCCGCCAGCAAGCACAACACATTCCGGATCGGCGACATAGCACAGGGTGTGGATCATTTCAGCCGTCAGATCGCACCAGATCTGCCACGCCTTGTCAGCCTTCTGAACCGTGGCGCGGCTGGTCGTGATATGCTCGGGCGTAGCGACCTGTCCGCTCAGATGGGTAAAGATACGCGCAAGGCCGGGGCCGGCAATAAGCGTCTCTGTGCAGCCCATTCGGCCACAGCCACATCTTATGACCGGCAGGCCGTGGGTGGCAACGACATTGGCTGGCAGCGCGAAATGGCCAAACTCGCCACCAAGTCCGGTGGGGCCGGGAAGCAGTTTGCCCGCCACAACAATGCCGCCCGCCAATCCTGTGCCAAGGTTGAGCGCAAGCGCCGAGCCAAAGCCGCGCGCCGCGCCAAACATCGCCTCGGACAGGGCCTGCGCGCGGCAATCGTTGACATAGGTGATGGGGCGACCGGCTGTGGCGGCGATGTCGGCGGGGAAGGGGCGGCCTGTTGCGGGCAGGTTGGCGGTCAGGGCAAGCCCGGTGGTTGGGTTGATCAGCCCTGCGGCGGCCACGCCAATGGGCAGGCCGGGATGGCCCAATCCATCAACCCAAGCGATCTGGTCAACCATCGCGGCAACAAGGGCGTCATAGGTTTGCGGCGTGGCAACCCGGCGTGAGTCAACCCTGTTCCAGCCGGAATCAAAGACCTGCGCCTCGATCTTTGTACCGCCAAGGTCGATACCCGCTGCGATCATGTTGTCTGGGTCACTTTCGACAGGGTGGCGGGGCGGTCGGGGTTGTGACCCAGGGCAAGGGCCGTGGCAAGGACCAAAGGATAGCACAGATAGAGCAGAAGTGCGGCGGCGGCGGCTGGTGTCAGGTCCGCAGCGCCCACGTCCGAGGGGCGCAGACGGTGCACCGTGCCACCAATGGCCCGAAACCGCGCCTCGGCTGTGTCAAGCGACGACTGAACTTCAGCTTGGCCGGTGTCGAGGATCAGGATCAGCAGCGGGTTTGTGGCAAGTTGCAGGGGGCCGTGCAGTACCTCGGAACTGGAATAAGCCTCGGCATGCAGGGCGCAGGTTTCCTTGAGCTTCAGGGCAAGTTCTTGCGCCGCGCCATAGCCGGTATCGCGCCCGATGACATAGACGTGCTGGGCACGCAGCAGGGCGGACACCAGTGACTTTGTATCGGGATGGGTCGCGCCATCCAGTGCGGCGATGGTGGCAGCAGAGGATGCGGCGCGGGAGGCATAGTCCGGGATAATGGCCGAGAGAAGCGCCGTTCCGGCAGCGATAGAGCCGATAACAGACTTGGTGGCGGGCACTGCCAGTTCGGGACCAGCGCCAATGGGCAGGGTCAAATGGGTCACGGATTCAATGGGGGATCCGGCTTGGTTGATCAGGCCGATCACGGTGCCACCGCTAGAACGCGCCCCTTTGGCCGAACGGACAAGGTCATCACTCGCGCCGGATTGCGACACCAGAATCGAGACTGTTCCGGCCAAATCCACCCCGCGGCCCAACGAAAAGATGGACGGCGGCAGGCTGGTCATCGGCTTGCCGGTTTCGCGCATGAATTCGTAGGACAAGATGTTTGCGGCGGCGTCGGATGATCCACGCGCGATTGTGTAAAACGCCCGCGTTGAGGCGATATCCAGCGATTTGAGGGCTGAGGGCACGGCAGCCGTCACCGAACGGGCAAAAACCGCTGGCGCCTCGGCAATCTCGGACCGCATCAGTGAGCCGGAGGTGGTCATTTGCGCAAACCGTAGCTGTCCAGCTTGGCCCAGACATCGGTCAGGTCGACCATCTTGCCCGTCTCGCGCGATTGGTCCATCGCAAGCGCTGCAATCCCAGCCTCCATCGCATCCAGAATAGACACGGGCAGGGATTTGGTCTGACCGCGCAGGTATTTGGCGATGTCGGCACACATCATTTCGTCCGCGCCGTAATGGGCACCCTTGGCGGCTGCGCCTTGGGTATAGTCGTAATCGGCCAGCCTTGTACCGTCGCGGGCCGTGATCTTGAGGTAGCCTCGCACGAAATCACCCTCGGCCATGCCATGGGTGCCCATCACACAAAAGCGGCGGTGTTCGTCGGGTGTGTTCAGGTTGGTATGGAAGGCTAGCGAAGCGCCGGTTTCATATTGCAGGATGCCGGTC
>CAMDHB010000016.1 GCA_945897655.1 Pseudorhodobacter antarcticus | reverse complement strand
CTGTTTCAGGCCCGGATGCATCCGGTCAAACTCGCGCTGATAGGCGCCGGAGCCGATGCCAAACTCCAACCGCCCGCCGGAGATGAGGTCGAAGAACGCAGCCTCGCCGGCCAGTTTGATCGGGTGCCAATAGGCGGCGGCCACGACGGCGGGGCCAAGGCGGATGCGGTCGGTATTGTCGGCCCACCAGGTCAGGATGGAAAACGGATTGGGCGCGATGGTCATTTCCAGCGCATGATGTTCGGCGGCCCAGGCGATGTTGAACCCGCCCTGATCGGCCATCTGGACCATCTCCAGCGTGTGGCGGGCGACGGTCTTCATGTCCAGACTGTCGTCCATACGCTCCAGGTTGATCGCCAGTTGAAACTTCATGTCTGCTCTCCGCTGTGGCCGGTGTTGACCCATGTTGGGCCGAACCGGCGCTGAAGTTGTCGATATTCCGCCGCCCGCTATCGGTTATCCGCCGTGTCAGCGCATGACAAAGGGGTTCGCCATCGGGGTGGAGGAGGTGTTGACCCAGACCGTCTTCGGCCTTGTATAGTCATACATCGCCTGAAACCCGCTTTCGCGGCCATAGCCCGACCCCTTGACCCCGCCAAATTCGGCAATCGGCGACACGACCCGGTAGGTGTTGATCCAGACGATCCCCGACCGGATCGCCCGCGCCATCCGCATCTGGCGCGCGCCGTCGCGGGTGAACACGCCCGCCGCCAACCCATGCGTGGTGTCATTGGCCAGATCGACGACCTCAGCCTCTGTTTTGAAGCGGATCACGGTCAGGACGGGGCCGAAAAGTTCGGTATCCACGATGCGCATGTCCTGACGGCAGGCGATGATGGTGGGTTCATAATAGGTGCCGCCCATGCCATCCGGCTGCTTGCCGCCGCACAGGATTTGTCCGCCTTGCGCGACCGCATGGGCCACCTCGGCCTGAATGTGGCGCAATTGGCCCATGGTGCAGAGGGGGCCCATCTGGGTTTCCTCGGCCAGCGGGTCGCCGATGCGGATTTGCGCGGCCAGTGCGACCATCCGCGCCAGAAATGCGTCGGCAATATCCTCATGCAGGTACAGGCGCGACCCGGCCACACAGCTTTGCCCGGTCGCGCCAAAAATCCCCGCGATGGAGCCGTTGACGGCCGAGTCCAGATCGGCGTCGTCAAAGACGATGAAGGGCGATTTGCCGCCCAGTTCCAGAGATACTTGCGCGAAATTGTTGCAGGAATTGGCCAGCACATGCCGCGCGGCCCCCGGGCCCCCGGTGAAGGACACGCGGGCGACAAGGGGGTGCGAGGTCAGGACGCGCCCGCATGGCTCGCCATGACCGCAGATGATGTTGACCACGCCGGGCGGAAAGCCTGCCGCCTCGATCAGCAGGCCAAACTCCAGCATGGCGGCCGAGGCGTGTTCGGAGGCCTTGAGCACCACGGTATTGCCGGCGGCCAATGCCGGACCGATTTTGACCGCCGTCAAGAACAGTTGCGAATTCCACGGGACTATGGCGGCCACGACGCCAAGGGGTTCGCGGCGGGTGAACACGAACAGATCGGGCTTGTCGATGGGCAGAGTCTCGCCCGATATCTTGTCGGCGCATCCGGCGTAAAAGTGAAAGAATTCCGCGATGTATTTGGCCTGCCAGCGGGTTTCTTTCAGCATCTTGCCGGAATCCACCGTCTCGACCCGGCCCAATTCCTCGGACTTTTCGGCCAGCAAATCGCCCAACCGCCGCAGGCAGCGGCCACGGGCCGAGGGCACCATGTCCGCCCAAGGGCCACTGACAAAGGCGCGATGCGCGGCCCTGACGGCGCGGTCCACATCGGCCTCGGTCGCCTCGGGGACGCGGGCCCAGACCTCGCCCGTCGTGGGGTTGCTGCTGTCGAACAGGCCGCCATCCGACGCGTCCACCCATGCACCATCAATCAGCATCTGATAGGTTTTGATCGCCGCCATATCCTGTCCCCCTGTTTCTTGGCCCAATTGTGCGTCAGCCGTGGCCCATGATGTGCGAATTTTCGTCGCGTCCCGGCGAAAAATGCGCATACCCTGTGGGGGTGGCGATGCAATTACGAACCAAGGGGGTGCCATGCCGCAGACCAAGCAAGTGATCGGGGACCCGTTGGTGATTGGCGGGCGCACGTTGTCGCTGTCCCGCGCCATCCGCGCAGGGGATACCGTATACCTGACCGGACAGATCCCGATGCAGAACGGCGTACCCATGACGACTGGCACGATTGAGGAGCAGACCCGCGCCGTGCTGGACGACATCACCGCCACGCTGGCTTTGGCCGGGTGCACCCGCGACGATGTGGTCAAGGCCATGGTCTGGCTACGTGACCGCGCGGATTTTCCGGGCTTCAACGCGGTTTATGCCGAGTATTTCCCGACCAATCCGCCCGCCCGATCAACCGTGGTAAGCGACCTGTTGGTCGACGCCCGTGTCGAGGTTGAGGTGATTGCATGGTCCCCGTTGGAGCGATGATGCGCAGCCCGGATGGCACGGCCTTTGACATTCACGGCCCTTTGGACGCCCCCGTCGTGGTGCTGATCCACGGGCTTGGCCTGACCCGGGCCGTTTGGCAGTTGACCCAGCCTGCACTGGTTGCCCGGTACCGCATTGTGACCTATGACCTGCTTGGGCACGGTCAAACACCCACGGTGCCGGGCCCAACCCTCGCCCATCTGACCCGTCAATTGGTCGACCTGCTGGAGTATCTGCGCCTGCCCCGCGCCACCGTGGTGGGGTTCTCGTTGGGTGGCATGATCGCCCGCCATTTCGCGCAAACCCACCCGGACCGTGCCACGGCGATGGCCGTGCTGCACTCTCCCCACCGCCGCAGCGCGGAGGCGCAAGCCGCTATTGCCGCCCGTGTCGTGCAGGCCCGCAGCGAAGGCACGGCGGCGACGGTCGAAGCGGCGCTGGTCCGCTGGTTCACCGATGATTTCCGCGCCGCGAACCCCGCGATGATGGACCTTGTCCGGTCTTGGGTTCTCGGCAACAACCCCGTCACCTATCCCGATTACTATGCCATTCTGGTGGACGGTGTGGCCGAGGTGGTCGCACCAAAGCCGCCGCTGACCCTTCCCACCCTTGTGATCACAGGGGATCAGGACTACGGCAACGGGCCCGAGATGTCCCATGCCATCGCCGCCGAGATTGCCGGTGCACAAGCCCTCATCCTGCCCGGCCTGCGCCATATGGCCCTGCTGGAGGCACCTGCCGCGATCAACACCCCCCTGCGCGCCTTTCTGGACGCGCTACCCCGCATTTGAACAGGAGTGACCGATGTTCCCCGAACTGCGCAAAGTCGTGACCTATGACGAAATCATCTACCGCGATGGTGAGCGTGCTGCCAATCCGCCCTTGCGCCTGATCGGCGTGGCGGCGGTGGTCAAGAATCCTTGGGCTGGGCGGGGGTTTGTTGAAGATTTGTCGCCTGAAATCAACCGCATCGCGCCGCTGTTGGGCAAGATGCTGACCGATATGCTGATCGATCTAGCCGGCTCGGGTGACGCGATCCAGGCTTACGGCAAGGCCGCCGTGGCCGGAACGGATTGCGAGATGGAGCATGGGTCTGCTCTGATCCACACGCTGCGCTTTGGCAATTTCTACCGCGAGGCTGTGGGTGCCAAGACCTACCTTGGCTTTACTAACACCCGTGGGCCGGCCAACACCCAGGTGCAGATCCCGCTGATGGACAAGCATGATTCTGGGCGTCGGTCGCATTACCTGACGGTTCAGTTCTCGATCCCCGATGCGCCGGGCCATGACGAACTGGTCGCGGCCCTTGGTGCCTCGACCGGGGGCCGCCCGCATCACCGCATCGGCGACCGCTATGCCGATCTGGCGGCGATGGGGCGCGAGTTGGACAATCCGGCGGGGGTTTAGGGGGCTCTCCCTCTCCGAAGTTGACCGAGGCCCTAGCCGAGGTCATGCGCCGCGCCAGCGACACGACGGCCGGTGGCTCAACGCCACCGGCCAGCGCCCTCCCTCCCCTAGGAGGGCGCTTCTCGCCCTCCAGGTCGGGCGCTGGCCTATGTGGTGAATGCCCAACCCGTCTGGTTGCGCCGTTTCAACATCGGGCAAGGAAACGCAGTGCGTTTCCTTGTCCGCCCGAGCCAAAGTGCAGCTTGAATGACAGTCTTGGCCTGTCAGCCCGCCATCCCCTGCATCGTCACAACCCCACTGGCGTTGCGCACCCGCAGCGCCAGCCCGTCCTTTGCACGCCGCCCCTCGATCCGCACCGCTTGCCCGCAGATCACGGGTGACATGCCGCGATAGCGGAACCGTGCGGGGGTCTGCCCCAGCACGGTCGTGGCCAGATTGAGCATCCATGTCGCCTGCAAAGGCCCATGTACAACCAGGCCGTCATACCCCTCCACCCCCATCGCATAGGGGTGGTCATAGTGGATACGGTGGCCGTTGAAGGTCATCGCGGAATAGCGGAACAACAAGACGGGGTCGGGAGTTGCCGTCCACAGGGCGCCATCAGGCCAATCCGCAGCAGGGTCGGGAGTGGTGCCTGCACCGGGCTTTGGGTCCTCGCGGTAGGCGAAATCGCGGCGTTCGGTGATGATGGTTTCATCCCCCACCGACCAGACCATGTCCAGCGTCAGAAAGATCAGCGGCCCCGTTGCGCCAGCCTTTTCGGTAATGTCGCTGATTGTCGTGACGCGGCGAACCACCTCGCCCGGTTGCAGGGCGCGGGTGATGGTGAGTTCGCCCCCCGCCCACATCCGGCGGGGCAGGGGCAGTTCGGGCACGAAAATTCCCTGCTGTGGTGTGCCGTCGCGGCCGATCCGGTCAGCCTCGGCAATGTCGGGCATCAGGCACCAGTGCAGGCCCGGCGGAACAGGCGCCGGGGCAAGCATCGTGCCAAAGGTGGCGCGAAACTGGTTCAGCACGCGGTCGCTGACCGTCTCGGACCCGCTGAACTGCCGACCGATCCAATTTGCGTAGCTCATGCTTCCATCATCCGTCCCAAATCCGCCGCCGTCTTGGCCCCGGCCCACACCTGCCCGGCACGGGCTGCGCCAATCAACCCCTTTGCCTTGACCCGCAAGGCGGCCTGCGATTGGTCCAGCGGTTGCCGTGCCGCCAGATCGTGGGCAAAGCCAAGGACCTGACCGTCCAGCGTCTCCACTTCGCCCAGCGCCTGCATCTCGCCCACAGCCGGATCGCCCACCACGGTAATGCGCCGGGCAAACTGCGCCAAAGCGGCATCCTGCGCCAAGGCGTCGGTGTAGGAGCGGTCGGAGGATGTGGCGATGCCCGACAGAACCATCCCGGCCAGCCAGTTGTAGCTGAATTTCACCTCCAACCCGGTGCGCGGTGCCTTGATGTCGCAGACCGACAGCCAACGCGGGCTGGTGCGCAGCCTGATGGCCGCGACGCGTTCGGCGGGCAGGTTATGCGCCCGCTTGACTACGCCCAGCGCCTCGATCATCGCGTGGGTGCCGTGGCAGCAGGCGTGCAGTTTGTACTGTACATCCTCGAACAGGAAGGTAGCCCGGTTGTCCCATGCCATCGGCGCATCGGAATGGGTGGCCACAAACCCCTGCGGCCCCCAGATGCCGTCGCTGGCCGAGGTCATCCCGGCCCGCGCCAGTGCCGCGCACTCCACCCCGTTGCTGGCCGCAATCCCTGCGTTCAACGGTTTGCCCATCGTGCCGAACTGCGATTTCAGCCCCGACGCCCGCGTGGCACACAAGCCTAACGCCGCCCGCATCTGGCCCCGCGTCAGCCCATAAAGCCGCCCCGCCGCGATGGTCGCGCCAAATGCCCCCGCTGTCGCGGTCTGATGAAACCCCCGGTTGTAGTGGCCCACGCCCAAAACCATTCCGATCCGAATCGCCGCCTCGGCCCCCACCAGAAAGGCATCGACCACCGTCGCCGTATCCGCGCCCACCTCTTGGCCCACGGCCAAGGCGGCGGGATAAATCCCGACCGACAGATGGCCGATATGGGCGAAATGGGTGTCGTCATAATCCAGCGCATGGCTGATCGTGCCATTGGCCAGCGCCGCCGCCCGCGCCGGGGCCGTGCCGCCGCCAAAGACGCTGGCTGCCCCCGTGCCCGTCACATGGTCGCGGATGATGGCCGCCACAGGTTCGCCCACCCCGGCCAGCCCGCACACCATCCAGTCAAACAGCGACAACCGCGCCATGGCCCGCGCCGTCTCGGGCAGATCCTGCCGTTCGGTCAGGTCCAGCAAGGCGTCCATCATCCCCGACCCTCCCCATAGGATTTCGGCAGGCCCAGCACCTGTTCGGCAATGTAGCACAGGATCAGGTTCGTCGATATCGGGGCCACCTGATACAGCCGCGCCTCGCGGAATTTGCGTTCCACATCATATTCCTCGGCAAAGCCGAACCCGCCATGGGTTTGCAGACAGGCCTCTGCCGCCTCCCAACTGGCATCGGCGGCCAGCATCTTGGCCGTGTTCGCCTCGACCCCCGGGTTCAGGCCCGAATCGTACATGGCCGCCGCCCGGTACACGATCGCCTCGGCCGCCATCATGTGCGCCTGCGCGCGTGCCAGCGGGAATTGCACACCCTGATTGATGCCGATGGGCGCGCCGAATACCACCCGTTCACGGGCGTAATCGGCACCCTTCTTGATGAACCACTTGGCATCGCCAATGCATTCCGCCGCAATCAGGATGCGTTCGGAATTCATGCCCGACAGGATGTAGCGGAACCCCTTGCCTTCCTCGCCCACCAGCGCCGTGGCCGGGATGCGGACATTGTCAAAGAACACTTCCGTCGTCGCATGGTTGATCATGGCGCGGATCGGCCGGATCGTCACACCCTGAACCGCCCGCAGGTCGATCAGGAACACCGACAGGCCATCCGTGCGTGACACCGCCTGATCGCGCGGCGTGGTGCGGGCCAGCAGCACCATCAGATCGGTATGTTCGGCGCGGGAGGTCCAGATTTTCTGGCCGTTGATGACATAGCTGTCCCCCTCGCGCCGCGCCGTGGTTTTCAAGGCAAGGGTGTCGGTGCCCGAGGTCGGCTCGGTCACGCCAAAGGCCTGCAGGCGCAGCGACCCGTCGGCAATGCCGGGCAGATAGGCGCGCTTTTGCGCCTCGGACCCATGCCGCAGCACGGTGCCCATCGTGTACATCTGCGCGTGGCAAGCCGCCGCGTTGCAGCCGTTGCGGTGAATCTCCTCCAAAATCACCGCCGCCGCCTGAAGGTTCAGGCCTGATCCGCCAAAGGCCTCGGGGATCATTGCAGCCAGATAACCAGCCTGCCCCAGCGCATCGACGAACGCCTTGGGATAGGCCCGCCGCTGATCCAGATCGCGCCAATAGGCGCCGGGAAACCCCGCGCAGACCTGCGCCACCCCCTCGCGGATCGCGCTGAACTCGGCGGTGGGGTCAAAGCTGGTCATGGGTCCGATCCTTTGGTCGCAGGCCCCAAGGGTGACAGGGGGGACGGTTGTGGGGAAATAGGAAACCCGTCTGAGTGCCAGACGCCCAGCCTATAACGCCAACCGCCCTTCCCATATCCCCCGCCGCACCAGATCGCGGGCGACGTCCAAAACCACCGCCTCGACCGCACGGCAGGCATTGCTTTGCGGATGGACGGGGTTGCGCACCAGATAGACTGGGCGGGCCATCACGGGGTCGATGATCAGCGATTTGACCAACTCGCCCCTTGCGACAAAGTCATAGGCGGCGGCGGGGGCAAAGATGGTATGGCCCGACCCGCGCGCGACCAACTCCTTGATCTGCGTCAACGCATCCATCTCGATCACCACGTTCAGGGTACCCCCCGCAGCCGCTGCATGGCGTTCAATCGCCTTGCGCAACCCGTGAAAGGGTGAGGGCAGGATCAACTCCAGCCCAGCCAGCCGGGCCAAGGGCACAGGCTGCCCCGGCGGGGTGTCAAAGGGCCAGGCATCGGGGGCGGAGAAGAAGCACAACTCCTCGTCCAGCACATGGGTTGCGGCGAAATGTTCCTTGCGGTCAAGGTCATAAAGGAACCCGATGTCCACCGTATGGTCCTCGACCCAGGTCTTGATGAACCCGCTCATCGCCTCGATGGCTTGCAGGCGGATCTGCGGATGGTCCAGCCGCACAGTCTCGGCCAAGGGCACCGACATCACCATCGACACAGAAGGGGGCATGCCAAAGGCCACCGTCCCCCGCGCCACGCCGCTGGCCGCCCGCACCTCGGCCAGGCAGGTGTCCAGCGCCTTACAGATGCCGCGCGCATGCGTGGCCAGCAGCCGCCCCGCCTCGGTCAAGACCACTCCACGCGGGGAGCGGACCAGCAGCGCTGCGCCCAACTCCTCCTCCAGCTTGATCACGTGCTGTGACAGGGACGGTTGCGCCACACCCAGACGCTGCGAGGCGACCGACAGCGAGGGCGCCTCGGATATCGCCAGAAAGTACTTCAGATGTCGGATGTCCATGCGGAAGGGTTAGACGCCCAGCCTATAGCCTGTCAAGGAATCCGCTATTACCCAGTCCCCCCCGCTGCTGGTTAGCCTGAGCGCAACCGTTGGAGGCCCCATGTCCGACCTGTCCGAAATCCTTGTCGTCTCGCTGGAACAAGCGGTTGCCGCCCCCATCGCCACCGCCCGTCTGGCCGATGCCGGGGCGCGGGTGATCAAGGTGGAACGGCCCGAAGGTGACTTTGCCCGGGGCTATGACCGACATGTCATGGGCCAAAGCACCTATTTTGTCTGGGCCAATCGCGGCAAGGAATCCGTGGCCCTTGACCTGCGCCAGCCCGCCGATCTGACCCTGTTGCAGGCGATGATCGCCCGCGCCGATGTGTTTGTGCAAAACCTGGCCCCCGGTGCCGCCGCCCGTCTGGGTGTGGGTCCCTTGGACATGTGCGCGGCGCATCCACGGCTGATCTACACCTCGATCTCGGGCTATGGCGAGGACGGGCCGTACCGCGACCAAAAGGCCTATGACATGCTGATCCAGGGTGAAAGCGGCCTGTTGTCGGTCAACGGCACGCCCGAGGGGCTGGCCCGCGTCGGCATTTCGGTCTGTGACATTGCGGCGGGCGAAAGCGCCTATGCCGCCATTCTGCAAGCCCTGTTTGCGCGGCAAAGAACGGGGCAGGGCCGGGCGATCGAGGTGTCGCTGTTCCACACCATGGCCGACTGGATGAACGTGCCCTATCTGCAAACGGCGTATAGTGGCCGCGCCCCGGCCCCGGTCGGCCTCAGCCACCCCTCCATCGCGCCTTACGGGGCCTTTGACTGCAGTGATGGGCCTGTGTTGCTGTCGGTCCAAAGCGACCGGGAATGGGCCAGTTTTGCCACCCGCATTTTGGGGCAACCCGCCCTTGCCACGGATCCGCGCTTTGCCCAAAACGCGGACCGCGTCACCAACCGGGCGGTGATCGAGGCGCTGATCATCCCCCTTTTGGCCCGCCTGACCCGTGAAGATGCCATCGCGGTTTTAACCGAGGCTGGCATCGCCTGCGGGCGACTGTCGTCGATGCAGGACATGACCACCCACCCGCAGGCCCGCCGCATCACGGTTGACAGCCCCGCCGGACCCGTCACCATGATGGCACGCGGCACCCGTGTCGCCGGAGCGGATGCCGCCCTTGGCCCCGTTCCCGCCCTCAACCAGCACGGCCCCGCCCTGCGCCACGAATTCGGATGACCATGACGCCACCCAACTGGACCGCCCTCCTGTTTGCCCCCACCGGAAACGACCGCGTTCTGGCCTCGGCCATTCGCAACCGCCCCGATGCGGTGATTCTGGATCTGGAGGATGCCATTCCAACTGAGGCCAAAACCGCCGCCCGTGCCGCCCTGCCCGCCGCCCAAGCGGCCCTAGCCGAGGCCGGTATCCCTTGCGTCCTGCGCGTCAACGCCAACCTTGCCGCGATGGTGCAGGACCTGGCCGCCGCCGATCACGCCCTGCTGCATGCCGTCATGCTGCCCAAATGCACGGACACACGGCCCTTGTTGAACGCAGCCGACCTGACCGGCGGCACCTTGGGCCTGATCACCCTGATCGAAAGCCCCGCCGCCCTGCCCAACTTACCCGCCATCGCCGCCGTGCCCCAATGCATCGGCCTGATGCTAGGCCCCGAGGATTACGCGACCACCCTGGGTGCGGACCCCAACCGGGGCGCGCTGGACCTGCCCGTGGCCCATATCGCCAGCGCCGCCGCCCCACGCGGCCTGCGCGCCTTGGGCTTTCCCGGCTCCATCGCCAATTTCCGCGACCTTGACCTTTACGCCGCGCAAATCGCCAAGGGCCGCGACCTTGGGATGAACGCCGTGGCCGCCATCCACCCCGCCCAACTGCCGGTGATCCGCACCGCCTTTGCCCCAACCGAGGCGCAGCGGGTCTGGGCCGCTGGAGTGCTGGCCAAAGCCGAGACGCTAGGCGTGCTGTTCCAACATGACGGCGCGATGGTCGACGCGCCTGTCATCGCCCGCGCAAGGGCCATTCTGGCCGCCAGCCCCGGCTGATCAGGCGTCACCACGACGGATTTCATAGATCACCTCGCCCTGATCGGCGCCGGGAATGGGATTTTGCCAAACCGGGAAGAGGGTGGCGACATGGCGCATGCCCACCGCTTCCATCACCCGGCGTGATGCTGCGTTGACGGTCATGGTCTGGGCACGGACCCGGTCAAAACCCAAGGGCCCGAGCGCATGGCACAGCATTGCAGCCGCCCCCTCGCGGCCAAACCGCTGACCCCAGGCCGACCGCGCCAGACGATAGCCCAATTCGGCAGACCGCAGGCCATCAACAACGCCATCATCAAACAGGGCGAACCAGCCCAGAAACTGCCCGCTGGCATGGTCCAGCGCTGCCAGAACCTCGGGTTCCGTCCCGCGCGGGGTCAGGAAATCGGCATCGGCCAGCCCGGCCTCAGGCACCGGTCGCCCGCCGTTCAGATATCGCATGACCTGCGGATCGGCGTCGAGCGCAATCAGATCGGCGCGGTCGGCGGGCGTGACCGGGCGCAACAGCAGTCTGGCGGTGATCAGGCGCGTCTCTGGGGGCATGGTAACCTGCCTAGAACATCTTGCGCAGGACGTGCCGGCGGGTTCCGGCCCGGGCAACGGCAACAAAGCCCGCCTTCTCGAACGCGGGAACAAAGCCACTGAAGCGGTAACTGGGGCTGTCGGGGTCCACGGGATAGCGCTGGCACCGCTTTGGCGGGCATGGGTTTCAGCGGCGGCCAGAAGGGCGGCAAAGCCCCCTTGGCGGCGATGATCGCTGCGGATGAAGAAACAGGTCAGTGACCACAGGCCGGGTTGGTCGGGCAGGGGGGACAGTGTCGCGTCAAACAGGGCGCGCGGGGCGATGGAGGCCCAGGCGACCGGGGTCGTACCATCATACCCCAGCAGGCCCACCTGCCGCCCGGCTAGGGCCAGCCCTGCCATTGCGGCGCGGCGGTCAGGGGCCTTTTCCGGCGCACGTTTGCCCTCCAGATCTCGCCGCCAGAGCATGCACCAGCAGGGTTTCGGCCCGCCCCGTCCATCGAACAAGGCGGCCATGTCGGGCCAGCGGTCTGGCGTGACCGGGTGAAACGTCCAAGTGGCGGCGTCAGCCATCCGCGCGGATGCGGGCGTTGCTGGGGTCAAAGGGGCTGTCCACGACCACCACGGCGTCCCATAGTTCGCGGTTCATCCGGACCTTCAGCTTGGTCCCCACCTCGGCCAGATCGGGCCGGACATAGCCCATGCCGATCTGCTTGCCAAAGGCCACGGAATACCCACCCGAGGTGAGGCGACCGATCTTGACGCCATCCAGCAGCAGCGCCTCCTTGCCCCAGGGGTCAGTGTCGGATGGGCCGTCGATCAGCAGGGTGCAGCATTTGCTGCGGATGCCCAGGGCCAGCATCGCTGCCTTGCCCTGAAAGTCTTTTTTCAGGTCAACAAAGCGGTCCAGCGCCGCCTCCAGCGGGCTTGCATCGCGGCCCAGCTCGTTTCCGAACGCACGATAGGATTTCTCTTGCCGCAGCCAGTTCTGAGCCCGTGCGCCGACCAGCTTCATACTATGCTTGGCCCCTGCGGCCATCAGCTGATCCCAAAGATAGCGCTGCATTTCAATGGGATGATGCAGTTCCCAGCCCAGTTCCCCGGTATAGGCCACACGGATGGCATTCACCGGGCACATCCCCAATTCGATCCGCCGGGCCGAAAGCCAAGGGAAACGTTTGTTCGACAATGCGGTTTCCGGCTCGGCATCCTTGATCAGTTCCGCCAGAATCTTGCGGCTGTTCGGGCCGGCAATCGCAAAGACGCCCCATTGGGTCGTCACATCATGGATGTCGATATACCCGCCCCCATTCCCCATGAAATCTTCGGCCGCCTTGCGCAGATAGTCCGCGTCATAGGCCGTCCAGGCACCTGCCGACACCAGATAATAGTCGTTCTCGCCATTACGAACGATTGTATACTCTGTCCGGGTCGTGCCCTGAGGGGTCAGCGCATAGGTCAGGTTGATCCGGCCCACCTTGGGCAGGGTGTTGCAAGTGAACCAGTCCAGAAAGGCCGTCGCGCCCGGTCCGCGCACGATGTGTTTGGTAAAGGCGGTCGCGTCGATCAGGCCGGCGGTTTCGCGAATCGCGCGGGCCTCGTCCACCGCATATTGCCACCAGCCGCCGCGACGGAAGCTGCGAGAATTGTGTTCGAAATCTTCGGGAGCATCCAGGGGGCCGTAGTAGATCGGGCGTTCCCACCCGTTCACTTGACCAAACTGCGCGCCCAAGGCTCTCTGGCGGTCATAGACGGGCGCGGTGCGCAGCGGGCGGGCGGCTTCGCGCTCTTCATCCGGGTGGTGCAGGATGAAGACGTGGTCATAGCATTCCTCGTTCTTGCGGGCGGCGTATTCAGTGGTCATCCAGCCGCCGAACCGCTTGGGGTCAAGGGATGCCATGTCAATCTCGGCCTCGCCGTTCACCATCATCTGGGCCAGATAGTAACCCGTGCCGCCCGCCGCCGTGATGCCAAAGCTGAACCCCTCGGCCAGCCACATATTGCGCAGACCGGGGGCCGGGCCGACCAGCGGGTTGCCGTCGGGGGTATAGCAGATCGGGCCGTTGAAATCGTCTTTCAGGCCCACGGTTTCCGACGAAGGGATCCGGTGGATGAAGGACATGTATTCCTGCTCGATCCGGTCCAGCGCCAGCGGGAACAGATCGGCGCGGAAGCTTGCAGGGACGTCATACTGGAACCGGGCGGGTGCGCCCTTTTCGTAGGGCCCCAAAATCCAGCCGCCACGCTCCTCGCGCACATACCACTTGGCATCGGCATCGCGCAGAACCGGGTGTTGCGGGTTGGTCTTGCGCCATTCCTGCAGCATCGGGTCGGGTTCGGTGACGATATACTGATGTTCCACCGGAATCGCAGGGATCTTGATGCCCAGCAGTTTCGCGGTGCGCTGCGCATGGTTGCCGGTTGCCGTCACCACATGCTCGGCATGGATTTCAAAGCGGTCATCCGAGGCCACCAGATTGCCGCCCACCTCGTGCATGCGGGTGCAGGACACGATCCATTCCGACCCGGTCCAGCGATAGCCGTCGACCTGAATCTTGCGTTCAAAGGTTGCGCCAAACTGCCTCGCACCCTTGGCCATGGCCTGCGTCACGTCTGCGGGGTTAATGTAGCCATCTTGCGGGTGATACAGCGCCCCAACCAGATCCTCGGTCCGCACCAGCGGCCAGCGATCCTTGATGTCCTTGGGCGTCAGGAATTCATGATAAACCCCAGCCGTTTCCGCGACGGAGGAGTAGAGCATATACTCATCCATCCGCTCTTGCCGCTGCGCCATACGCAGGTTGCCCACGACATAAAAGCCCGGGTTCAGCCCCGTCTCAGCCTCCAGCCCCTTGTAGAAATCAACCGAGTATTTGTGGATATGGGTGGTGGCATAGCCCATGTTGAACAGGGGCAGCAGCCCTGCCGCGTGCCAGGTTGACCCTGCGGTCAACTCGTCCCGCTCGACCAGCATGGTGTCCCAGCCGGCCTTGGCCAAGTGGTATGCAATGCCGGTGCCGACGGCGCCACCGCCAACGACCAGGGCTTTGACATGGGTTTTCATGGGATGCTCTCCGATTTGGATTTTGCCCTATATGTGCCCCAACCGCCCCCCAAGGGGCAAGGCGGGCCGACGCTTGAGCGCCGAAAACGACATGAGGGTGCAAAAGCGGCATCAAGCCGCTATGAATGCCTCAAAGCGCGCGCGCACCTCATCGGGCCAGGACCGGGCGCGCAGGCATTCGACAAAGGCTTGGGTCATGGTCACCGTCAGGTGCTTCTGGTCCGTCCAGCCCGTCACCACTACCGTGATCGAGGATCGGCCTAGTCGCGTCACCTCAAGCCGGAAATCCAGGATCTGCCCCAAACGAACCGGCGCATGAAAATCCGTCTCGACCCGGACGGTGGGTACGCCCTGCTGTGCGGCCATCATCTGGGCATAGCTCAGACCCCCCACGTCCTTGTGGAAGTTCTCGCAGACCGAGGACACCATTTCATAGAAACGGGGAAAGAAGACGATCCCGGCAGGGTCGCAGTGGTTGAATTCAATCTGGATGGGGCGGTGGTAAATCATGGCCGTCCCTTGCCCGATCCGCGCTGCACTGGCAAGACCGGGCGTCAGGTGTTAGCCATAGCAAACCCTTCTCGGAGCGCGTCATGTCAGAGGCCTATTTCCTGTATCATTCAATCGGCCAATACCCCGGCAAAGCCCGCGATCTGGCCGGGGCAATGGCCGAGTTTTCGGTAGTCTGGTCGGCTGGCGACGATGGGCAATGGGCGGATGTGCTGGGCCTGCGGCAGCGGTTCATCGACCGGTGGCGCGGCATTCTGAATGCCGCCCCCGGCACCGTGACGACGTTCGAGAATGTCACAGCCGGCTTTCATGCGCTGTTGGCGGCGCTGCCTGCCGGTCATTTGCGCGGGCGCACGGTTCTGGTCGGGGCGGATTGCTTTCCCTCCAACCATTTCCTGCTGAATGGCATGGCTGGGGCTTTGGGCTTTACCCTGAAAACCGTGCCTCTGCGCCAGGGTGCGGCCTATGTTGAGGATGAGGATTTTCTGGATGCCTGGACCCCGGACGTTGGCCTTGCCCTGCTGACCTGGGTATCCTCGACCAGTTCGCACCGCATCGCGCTGGGGCCGATGGTGGCGCGGGCAAGGGCCATGGGGTCGCTGGTGGGCGTGGATGTCACGCAGGCTGTGGGCTTGATCCCGTTTGACGTGCATGCGCCCGAGGTGGATTTTGCCGTGACAACCTCGCTCAAATGGATGTGCGGCACGCCGGGCGCGGGGGTGCTGTATGTATCTCCCCGGCTGATCCCGCATTGCGAACCGGGCCTGCGTGGCTGGTTCAGCCAGCCCAACCCGTTCAACTGGGACATCACCAAATTCGCCTATGCCCCCGACATTCGCCGGTTTGACAACGGGACCCCATCGGTCATGGCCGCTTTGGCCAGCCTGCCGGCGTTGGACTGGCATGCGGCCCAGGACAAGGCGGCACTGCTGGCCCACAATCGGGCGCTGTCTGTGCAGTTGATCGCGGCGGCCGATGCGCTGAACCTGCCGTTGGTTTCGCCGCGCGACCCTGCCCAGCGGGGCGGATCGGTGATGCTGCGCCTGCCGGACCGGCTGCCCGCCAATGGTGTGATCAACGCCCTGCGCGCCCAAGGCATCACCACCGATGCACGGGGCCAGACCCTGCGCCTGTCGCCGGGGGTGATGACGACCGAGGCGGGGGTCGCGCGGTTGATTGCCGCCATGACCCCGATGGTGCGCTAAAGCACACCCTAACGGATGCTGGGCTTGCGCTTGTCCACGACTTTGCGGTGCATCTTGCCAAAGGCGCGGTTGCGCTGATGGGCCTGATGGATCGATTCGCTGTTGAACCGGTCCTCGCGCACCAGCTTTTGCCAGCGGGCCAGACGCCCGGCGTCCAGATCGCCCGAAGCAATCGCCGCCTGTACCGCACAGCCCGGTTCGACATCATGGGTGCAATCGTTGAACCGACAGCCCTGCGCCAATTCGGTCAGGTCATCAAACAGCATCCCAATGCCATCGGCCACGTCGGTCAGTTGCAACTCGCGCACGCCGGGGGTGTCGATCAGCCAGCCCCCCTCGGCCATGGCCACCAGATAACGGGCTGTGGTGGTGTGGCGCCCCTTGGCGTCATCTTCGCGGATGCCCTGCACCGCAGCGCTGCCCCCGGTTAGCGCGTTGGACAGGGTGGTCTTGCCCACACCCGATGACCCCAGCAGAATCACAGTGCGGCCCTTGCGGCACCATTCGGCCAATTCCACCCGCACGGTCCCCGCATGGGCGTTCAAGGCCACAACAGCCAACCCGCGCTGCAACTTCCGGGCTTGCTCGACAAAGCCATCAGGATCGTCGCACATATCCGCCTTGGTCAGCACCAGCACAGGCTCGATCCCGGCACTGGCGCACAGCACCAGATACCGCTCCAACCGCCCCACGTTGAAGTCAGCGTTGCACGAGGACACGATCAGCGCTGTGTCGACATTGGCAGCAATCAACTGCCGCACCATGCCGGTGCCCGCCGCCTTGCGCTGCAATTCGCTGCGGCGGTCCAGCACCCGCAGCGCCACCATGCCCCGCGACAGGATCCAGTCGCCCACCGCGACATCGCCCGTGTTCAGGTCCGACGCCGGGATCAGTTCCAGCACCCCATCCGCACCCAAGGCGTCAATCCGGTTGCGATGCACGCCCGTCACACGAGCAGGGGTCGTCGTGCCAATTTCGTCCAGTTCCAACTGGCGCACAAAATCAGCGGTCCAGCCAAGATCGGCCAGCAAATTCGATGTGTTCAAGGAAGTATCCTCGCATGCGTTGCGTTTGGCCTTGCAGGCCGGTTCGGCAATGTCATGGACGAGGGGATGAGCGTGACGCTCAGACCAACCCCGTCCGAGGGGATGCAATCGCTGCCATGATCAATCCTCCAGCTGGGGTGTCAAAACAAAGGTGAGAGGCTGACAACGACCCAAGTGGGGCTCGTTACGGCTGCTTCCTTCCGGACCTGACCGGGTTGGCGAGGCACCTGCCCGCGCCAACCTCTCACCAGTAACATAGGCCGGACGTCGGGGATTCGCAAGATAGGGTGACAGCGGGCAGGGACAGCGCTAGCTTGGCGTCAAATCAGGAGGTTTCCATGCCGCATCTTGTTCGCATCGACTGGCCCCACACCGGCATTCCAGACACGGCCCCGCCCTTGACCCTGCCCGAATGCCGCGCCCGACTGGCGGCCTTGCGGCGTGTGGCCAAGGCGCGGGGGTTGGAGGCGGTGGTGGTTTACGGCGACCGCGAGCATTTTGCGAACCTGCACTGGATCACCGGCTTTGACCCGCGGTTTGAAGAGGCGGTGCTGGTGGTCACCGCGAAATCGGCGCTGTTGCTGGCGGGCAATGAATGCCTGCCCTACACCGCCATCTCGGCGCTTGTTCAGGCGGGGGATGTGCAGACCGAGTTGTGCGCCAGCCTGTCCCTGCAATCCCAACCCCGCCAGTCCCGCAGCCTGAAGGATCTGTTGGCTGAGGCTCTGCCGCCCCGCGCCCGCATCGGGACCGTGGGCTGGAAATACTATGGCCCCACCGAGGTGGACGATCCTGCCACGGCGCTGGAGATTCCGGCCTTCCTTGCCGACCCCTTGCGTGCCCTGTGTGACCGGGTGGAAAACGCCACTGATCTGATGATGCACCCCAGCCACGGCATCCGCGCCCGGGTGGACGCGGCCGAGATTGCGCGGCTGGAGTTTTCCAACCAGATGGCCGCCGCCGCCATGCGGCGCATGGCGTTCGCGTTGCATGACGGGATGACCGATTTTGCGGCCTATCAGGCGGGGCAGGTGGGGGGCTTGCCGCTGGGCTGCCATTCCACCTTCGCGACCGGGGCGATGGCGGCCCAAGGGTTGTCGGGGCCGACGGGGCAGGTGATCCGGCGCGGGTCGCCCCTGTCGTTCAATGTCTGTCACTGGGGGTCCAACATTTGCCGGTCGGGCTGGGCGGCGATGGGGGCGGAGGATCTGCCAGAGGGGGCGCGGGATTATATCCACGCCTTCGCCGGGCCCTATCTGGACGCGATGTCGCGGTGGTGTGGGTTGATGCAACCGGGAGTTTTGGGAGGGGCGGTTTGGGCGGAAATGCACGCGGCGCTGCCGGATGAAATGTTCGGGTTGTTCCTTAATCCCGGTCATCTGATCGGGATGGATGAATGGCTGTCCTCGCCGATTTATGAGGGGTCGGTGGAGCCGCTTGCCTCAGGCATGGCGATGCAGATGGATGTGATTCCGGGCCACCCCATCTATGCCTCGACCCGGATGGAGGATGGCTATGTGATCGCGGACGCCGCCCTGCAAGCCGATCTGGCCCGCGATTTCCCTGAGGTTCTGGCACGGTGTCAGGCGAGGGCGGCCTTCATGCGGGATGTGATCGGGATGGAGGTTCCGGCCTGTCTGCTGCCCCTGGCCGACACCTGCGGGATCATCGCGCCCTGGCTTTTGGACCCGGCTCAGGTGCTGGCTTTG
Source organism: Pseudorhodobacter antarcticus (assembly GCA_945897655.1). GTDB lineage: Bacteria > Pseudomonadota > Alphaproteobacteria > Rhodobacterales > Rhodobacteraceae > Stagnihabitans. The sequence goes on along the minus strand of CAMDHB010000016.1, from coordinate 2,691 downwards.
TGAGTGTCCACATGTGGACACTTTGGGAAAGTGTTGGGGATCAACGGGTTAGGTTTTTTTGTTAACGATTGTGGTAAGGTTTGTCGCACGGCAGAGTCGGGGTGAAACCCCGACCTACGGGCGGACATCGCTCAAGGGCAGCTTTGCGGACGAAGCGGACCTTGTATTCGGCTCGTTTGCCATCAAGAATCGAAAATCGTAGTAACGACAAAAGCCGCAATGGCAATGGGTGACACTTTGAGTGACGAAGATGTGGCAAACGCAATAGAAAAAGTTGCGGGAATCGTTCGGGATAGATGGGACAAGCTAGGTTATTTGGAAGCGGATGGAGGTGCATTTGCTACGGGCCATGTTCCTGCCCTGGCTCCGCATGCATACCTTTGTCGCTTCTACGCAGGCCTATCTGATGCAGGTCTCAACGATGCCGAGGCCGAGAGCGAACGATACCTACCGAAACAGTACCGAGATTTCCTGAGATCGTTTAACGGTGCAAAGATCATGGGCATCTCTTTGCATGGTTCAACTGGAGGCCAGAACCTTCGGGAGATCGGAGGTATTGGTCAGCCGATAAGTATCAGATACCAAAATGTTTTTTATACTAGACCAGATTACATTCCAGAAGGTCACTTTGGTTTAGGGGCGATGAATGGCCCGGGGTACTCGCAGGGTCATCTGTATTTGGCGAGCACTGGTGAAGTTGAACTGATCAATAGGGATCACGACTTGATTGGAGAAAGGTGGCCCTCGTTCGCTGAATTTTTAAAGCAAGAAGTACCACGACAACTGTCGCTATATGATGAAATGGGACTGGAACTCGAAGGCATGAAAAAACTGCCCGGGAATACAGATGATTGGGAAGCTTTGGGCAAAAAGGTCTCAGATAACCGAAAGAAAAAGGACACGGTTTTGCACAAGACCATTAGCAAGTTGAAAGGGTTCCGCAAGAAGTAGTTGCTGACCACGCGCGGATCGAATTTGCCTCGACATACCTTCTCTAAATTGATTTAGGCTTGGTGCACTTTGGGCTCCAAGCCGTCAGTCGACACCGCGCCTCAATTGCGCAGACTTTCAGATCAGCCCCGCCGCCCGTGCCCCCGCCAGCAAATCCTCGGCCAGATGGTGCGCCCATCTGCCTTGGCTGGGCACGACGTCGGGCACTTGCACCACCACCATGCCCGCCCGGTGAGCGGCCTCGGATCCCGCTTCGCTGTCTTCGAACACGAGGCAGCGGGCGGGGGAGACGCCGAGCAGGGAGGCGGCCAGAAGGTAGGGTTCGGGGTGGGGTTTGGCGTGGGATACGTCGTCGACCGTGATGACTTGGGCAAAGGTCGTGTGGAGGCCGACCTTGCCGAGTTTGGCATGCGCCTCGACCCGGCGGGAGGAGGTGACGAGGGCGCGGGGCAGGTGGGTGGCGTGGGTCAGAAGTTCGGTCACGCCGGGTTTCAGGGCCAGGCTTTCGTGCATCCGAGCATTGAAATCAGCGCGCCAGATGGTGTCGAAGTGGGCCAGGTCCAGATCCGGGCGGTGGGCGGCGATGATGCGGGCGGAGGTGGGGCCGTCGATGCCGACAAGGCGGTGCATGAATTCCATGTCAACCGGGTGGCCTGCGGCGGCAAAGGCGGCAAGGCCTGCGGCAACGGCCAGGGTTTCGGTATCAACCAGTGTGCCGTCAAGGTCGAACAGAATGGCGTCATACATTGGCGGTGCCCCTTTGCGGCCCCTTTAGCGCATCACAGGTGAAGGCGAAAGCGGCGGAATCCGTCTGGGGTCAGGTCAAGGGGTTCGGGGGTCATGTGCGCGATGTCGGGCAGGTGGGCGGTGGCCTGGGGCGCGGTGTGCAAAAGGGCGATGGTGCCGCCGATGGGGGCAAAGCGCCAGTTGGGCGGGCCTGCGGCGGGCAGGGGGGTGTGGCGGGCGATATGGGAGAGCAGGATGTCGCGGTTGCTGTCAGGCCCGGACAGGATGATGCGGTCGGGTTCAGCCCCGGCAAAGCCACCCGAGCCTGCGGCGCGGTAGCTGTTTGTGGCGAGGATAAAGCGCGCCTGTGGGTCCAGCGGTTTGTCCAGATAGGTCAGGCTGTAGATGCGGCGGGCGGTGGGGTTCAACTCTTGTCCGCGCGTGTCAAAGCGGGGGGCGTGGGTCAGGTCGACCTGCCAGGTCACCCCCTCGATCAGGTCGAAGTTGAAGCTGGGGAAATCGGGGTTGATCAGGGGGGCATCGTGGCCGCCGGGGGTGACTTGGTGGAACAGGCTGAAGCTGCGTTCCAACCACAGGGCGACCTCGTGCCCCGTGACGAGAACGGCGGCGACGGTGTTGGGATGGGGATAAAGGTCAAGCGCGTGGCGCAGGACCAGGGGGCCGGGAGGGATGGCAGTGAAATTCTCGGGGCCACCGCGGCCGCCGGCATGGAAGGGGGCAGCGGCGGAGAGGAGGGGCAAATGGCCATAGGGTCCGCCCTGCAAGCGGGCGGCGACATGGTCGCCTTGAGCGCGGGCGATCAGGCGGACCAAGGGGCAGGGGGCGACAAGGGCAAAGTAGCTGTGCAAGGGGTCGGGGCTGTGGCCGATGGCGTGTTGGGCCCAGCGCCGGGTGGCGGCGTGGGCGGGTTTGGCGATGGCCAGGATGGCGGGGGCGCTGGGGGTCAGGGGCACGATGCGGCCCGTGCGGGTGCGGCGGGCGATGGGCCGCAGG
>CAMDHB010000015.1 GCA_945897655.1 Pseudorhodobacter antarcticus | reverse complement strand
ATGTTCAAGCAGGATCACTCGCAGCCCCCCATTGGTTGCCCAGACCTAGGGCGCGCGCGCAATCTCCGCCAGTCCAATCCGGTTGCATTTTTCCCCCACACCGCCATGAAAAGCGGCCAAGGACCGTGCAGGTCCTGTAAATATCTATTCAACGCTTGCCAGACTGAAATTTTAACGGTTTCCTGCTGGCAACCGCGGCCCAATGTCGCGGCACACGAAACAATAACAAGAATGAAACGGTTCGGAGGGGCTGAACATGGCTGACGACTACACAGACAAGGAGCGTCATGAGGATGTGAAAATCCTGCATGGCATGGGTTATGCACAGGAGCTGTCACGCTCCATGTCGAAATTCTCGAACTTCGCCATCTCTTTCTCGATCATCTGCATCCTGTCGGGCGGGATCAACTCGTTCGCTCAAGCCATCTCGTCGGTGGGCGGCGCAGGGGCTGGCATCGGCTGGATCGTAGGCTGCCTGCTGTCGGGCATGTTCGCCCTGGCGATGGCGCAAATCGCATCCGCCTTCCCCACAGCGGGCGGCCTGTATCACTGGAGCTCGATCCTCGGCGGGCGGTTCTGGGGTTGGCTGACGGCCTGGCTGAACCTTCTGGGCCTGATCACCGTTCTGGGCGCCATCAACATCGGCACCGCCTACTTCTTTGCCGGCACCTTTGGCGGCATGTTCGGCTTCACCGGCACCGACACGCAGGTCGTGGTGTTCGTGGCCGTGATCACCGCCATTCAGGCGCTGTTCAACCACCTTGGCATCAAGGTGACCACGATGCTGACCGACATTTCGGGCTACATCATCTTCGCGACCACCGCCGTGCTGGTGATCGCCTGCCTCTATTTCGCCCCGGCCATCGACATTTCGCGGCTGTGGACCTTCACCAACTTCTCGGGCGAAGCGGGCGGCAATGTGTTCCCGCAGTCCGACAACGTCGGCTACCTGTTCCTGCTCTGCCTGCTGCTGCCGGTCTATACCATCACCGGCTACGACGCTTCGGCCCATACGTCCGAGGAAACCAAATCCGCCGCAACCTCGGTGCCAAAGGGCATCGTCAACGCGGTGTTCTGGTCGTCGCTGATCGGCTGGATCATGATCTGCTCGATCACGCTGGCAATTCCCGATCTGGCCGTGGCCGCTGGCCAGGGCTGGGGCATGTTCTTTGCGACGATGGACGCCATCATGCCAGCCGGCCTGACCACCGTCTTGTATCTCGGCATCTTCATCGCCCAACTGCTCTGCGGTCTGGCCACGGTCACCTCGGCCAGCCGGATGCTGTTCGCCTTCTCGCGCGATGACGGTGTACCGGGCTTCTCCAAGGCTCTGGCCTCGGTGTCGCCCAAGTACCGCACCCCGGTGAACGCGATCTGGACCTCGACTGTGCTTTGCATCCTCTATGTTCTGCTGGCGATGTCGATCAAGATCGCTGGCACCTCGATCTACGTGATCGTGGTCAACTCGACCCTGGTGTTCCTGTTCCTCAGCTTCACCGTGCCGCTGGTGGCAGGGTTCTTCGCCTATGGCACCGCCAAATGGCCGAACCCCGGCCCTTGGGCCATGTCGGCTGGCGTCTACAAACTGGTCACGGTCCTGTCGGTTGTCGGCATGGGCGTGATCCTGTTCATCGCCGTCGCCCCGCCGAACGAGCGTGTCTTGTACGTCGTGCTGGGCTTTGTCGCCTTGGCGCTGGTCTTCTGGGTCGCGGTCGAAAACCGCCGCTTCAAGGGCCCGCCAGTTGGTGATGCCGTCAAAAAGCGTGCAGCAGCCATTGCCGCCGCCGAACGCGCCGTCGGCGAAAAAGCCTGATCACCCAAACCACTGCGCAAGGCCGGGGCTCACCCCCCGGCCTTTTGCTTGTCCACCGCTTTCATTCTGGCCCCAATATCCCGGGGTCCCGGGCAGCGCCCCGGGGGCCAGCCTCACGAAGCGTCCCCCCTGATTTGCCCCTTGCGCCCCCGGCCCGCGTGGCTATAACCCGCGAAGTTTTGCGCTGATGGAGGCCGATATGCCGAAAAGAACCGATATCAAATCCATCATGATCATCGGCGCAGGCCCCATCGTGATCGGGCAGGCCTGCGAGTTTGATTACTCCGGCGCCCAAGCCTGCAAGGCCCTGCGGGAAGAAGGCTACCGGGTCATCCTGGTCAACTCCAACCCCGCCACGATCATGACCGACCCGGGGCTGGCCGATGCCACCTATATCGACCCCATCACCCCCGAAGTCGTCGCCAAGATCATCGAGAAAGAGCGTCCCGATGCCCTGCTGCCCACCATGGGCGGCCAGACCGGCCTGAACACCGCATTAGCCTTGGCCGACATGGGTGTCTTGGAAAAGTTCGGGGTCGAACTGATCGGCGCCAAGCGCGAAGCCATCGAGATGGCCGAGGACCGCAAGCTTTTCCGCGAGGCGATGGACCGGATCGGCCTCGAAAACCCCAAGGCCACCATCATCGCCGCCCCCAAACTGCCCACCGGCAAGTATGACATCGCCGCAGGTGTGCGTGAAGCCATCGCCGCCATCGACTATGTCGGCCTGCCCGCCATCATCCGCCCCGCCTTTACCCTTGGCGGCACCGGCGGCGGCGTTGCCTATAACCGCGATGACTATGAGGCGATTGTGAAATCGGGGCTGGAGGCATCTCCGGTGGCCCAAGTTCTGGTCGACCAATCCCTGCTCGGTTGGAAAGAGTTCGAGATGGAGGTGGTCCGCGACAAGGCCGACAACGCCATCATCGTCTGCGCCATCGAAAACATCGACCCTATGGGCGTGCATACCGGCGACAGCATCACCGTCGCCCCCGCCCTGACCCTGACCGACAAGGAATACCAGATCATGCGCAACGGCTCGATTGCCGTTCTGCGCGAAATCGGCGTCGAAACTGGCGGCTCCAACGTGCAATGGGCGATCAACCCCGCCGATGGCCGCATGGTCGTGATCGAGATGAACCCCCGGGTGTCGCGCTCCTCCGCCCTCGCCTCCAAGGCCACCGGCTTCCCGATTGCGAAAATCGCCGCCAAACTGGCCGTCGGCTACACGCTCGATGAACTCGACAACGACATCACCAAGGTAACCCCCGCCTCGTTTGAGCCCTCCATCGACTATGTCGTCACCAAAATCCCGCGCTTTGCCTTCGAAAAATTCCCCGGCTCCATCCCCAACCTGACCACCGCGATGAAGTCGGTGGGCGAGGTCATGGCAATCGGCCGCACCATCCACGAATCGATGCAAAAGGCTCTGGCGTCCCTTGAAACCGGCCTGACCGGCTTTGACGAAATCGCGATCCCCGGCGCACCCGACCGCGCCGCCGTGACCAAAGCCCTGTCCGAAGCCACCCCCGACCGCCTGCGCGTGATCGCCCAAGCCATGCGCCACGGCCTGTCGAACGATGACATCAACTCCATCACCTCCTTCGACCCCTGGTTCCTGTCCCGCATCCGTGAAATCATCGACACCGAAGCGCAGGTCCGCGCCAAGGGCCTGCCGCTGGACGCCGCCGGCATTCGCAAGCTGAAGATGATGGGCTTCACCGACGCCCGCCTTGCCAAACTCACCGGCCGGGACGAATCCAACGTCCGCCGCGCCCGCCGCAACCTTGGCGTCACCGCGGTCTTCAAACGCATTGACACCTGCGCGGCTGAGTTTGAGGCCCAGACCCCCTACATGTACTCCACCTACGAAATGCCCGCGATGGGCGATGTGGAATGCGAGGCCCGGCCCAGCAATGCCAAAAAGGTCGTCATCCTCGGCGGCGGCCCCAACCGCATCGGTCAGGGGATCGAGTTCGACTATTGCTGCTGCCACGCCTGCTATGCCCTGACCGCAGCGGGCTACGAAACCATCATGGTCAACTGCAACCCCGAGACGGTCAGCACCGACTACGACACCTCCGACCGCCTGTATTTCGAACCGCTGACACTGGAACACGTCCTCGAAATCCTGCGCGTGGAACAGGAAAACGGCACCCTGCATGGCGTCATCGTCCAATTCGGCGGCCAAACCCCGCTGAAACTGGCCCAAGCCCTGGCGAACGAGGGCATCCCGATCCTTGGCACCACCCCCGACGCCATCGACCTGGCTGAGGACCGCGAGCGGTTCCAACAACTCCTCCACAAACTGAACCTCAAACAGCCCCACAACGGCACCGCCCGCTCCCGCGACGAAGCCTTCAAAGTGGCCCAGGATGTCGGCTACCCCCTCGTCATCCGCCCCTCCTTCGTCCTCGGCGGCCGCGCGATGGAGATCATCCGCGACGACGCCCAACTGGAACGCTACATCAACACCGCCGTGCAAGTCTCCGGCTCCTCCCCCGTGCTGCTGGACAGCTACCTCTCAAACGCGATCGAGGTTGATGTCGACGCGCTCTCCGACGGCAAACACGTCCATGTCGCGGGAATCATGGAACATATCGAGGAGGCTGGCGTCCATTCGGGTGATTCTGCCTGCTGCCTCCCCCCCCATTCCCTCTCCGACGCCACGGTCGCGGAGCTGAAGAAGCAAACCGTCCAGATGGCCCTCGCCCTCAATGTCGTGGGCTTGATGAACGTGCAATTCGCCATCAAGGACGGCGTGATCTACGTCCTTGAAGTCAACCCCCGCGCCTCCCGTACCGTGCCCTTCGTCGCCAAGGCCACCGACAGCGCCATCGCCTCCATCGCCGCCCGCTTGATGGCAGGCGAGCCCCTGTCCAACTTCCCGATGCGCCCCGCCTATGCCAGCGGTGTCGGCCCCGACACCCCCCTGCCCCTGATGGACCCGATGACCCTGGCCGACCCCAAAACCCCCTGGTTCAGCGTGAAAGAGGCCGTCCTCCCCTTCGCCCGCTTCCCCGGCGTCGACCCCATGCTTGGCCCCGAAATGCGCTCCACCGGTGAAGTCATGGGCTGGGACCGCACCTTCGCCCTCGCCTTCCTCAAGGCGCAAATGGGTGCAGGCACCATCCTGCCCGAAACCGGCCGCGTGTTCCTGTCCGTCAAGGACATGGACAAGACCGCCGCCCTCGCCGACGCTGCCCGCAGCCTTGTCACGATGGGTTTTGAACTGGTCGCCACCCGAGGCACCGCCCAGTGGCTGACCGCCCAAGGCGTGGCTTCAACCTTGGTCAACAAGGTCTACGAAGGCCGCCCGAACATCGTGGACCGCCTGAAAAACAACGACATCGCCCTTGTGATGAACACCACCGAAGGCACACAAGCCATCAACGACAGCCGCGACATCCGCCGCGTCGCCCTGATGGACAAGATCCCCTACTTCACCACCGCCGCCGCCAGCATCGCCGCCGTACAGGCCATGACGGCCCGGGGCGAGGGGTATGGGGTCAGGACGTTGCAGGGGTAATCGCCCGCAACCTGTTCAGGGGCTGGGGCGAACCTGCCCCTGCTCTTCGCGACGGAATCCCCGATGTGCGCCGTTTCACGACAGGAACCGCACAAAGGAGACCCAACTTGACCCAGCACGACCATGACGGCGGCCTTGCCCGCGACCTGCCGCTTCTGACCCGCCGCCGCCTGATCTCGACGGCCGGGGTTGCCCTTCTGGCCGGGGGGGCGGCCTGGATTCTTGGCGGCACCGGCGGGCAAGCCGGGGCCAATCTGGCCGCAACCGGGGCAAATGGCCAAACCTGTCTGAAACTGCCGGGCGAAACCTCTGGGCCCTATCCCGGGGACGGCACCAATTCGAAGGACGGCCAAACCGTCAACGTGCTGACCCAAACTGGTGTTGTCCGCGATGATCTGCGCCCCTCGTTCGACGGGATGGACGGGGTCGCCCAAGGCGTGCCGCTGGTCTTGGACATCACGTTGGTCGATGTCGGTCAGGCCTGCACACCCTTGGCGGGCCATGCGATCTATGTCTGGCATGCCGATGCCGATGGCCACTATTCGCTGTATGACCTGCCCCAGCGGAACTGGCTGCGCGGTGTCGTGGTGACCGATGCCAATGGCAAGGCCCGGCTGACCACCATCATCCCCGGCTGTTATGACGGACGCTGGCCACATATCCATTTCGAGGTATTTGCCAGTCTGGACGCCGCCGTTTCCGGCCGTGACGCGCTTTTGACCTCACAATTCGCCTTCCCGCAGGCCGAGGTTGCCGCCCTCTATCAGGCCGAACCGCTCTATGCGGCCAGTGTCAACAATCTGACCCGGGTCAGTCTGACCGGCGACATGGTTTTTGGCGACAACACCGCCGAACAGATCGCGGCCCAGACCCTGACGATACAGGGCGATGTCACGGGCTGCGCTGCCAGCGTGACCGTGGGGGTCGTGGTCTGACACGGCATTGGCAAGGCGGGCTTGGGTCGCTAGGCTGATTTGACCGTGAAGGAGCCCGCCATGCCGCAGCTTTACACAACCCTCGGCCCCCTGACCCGCGACCAGTTGGGCATGATCCTGCCGCATGAACACGTCTTCGTGGACCTGCGCACCCCCGATCAGCCCGGCTATGGTCAGGCCGACATGGGCCAGGTCGTGGCCCTGATGGCCCCCGAAATCGAGCGGATCAAGGCGCTGGGTGTGACGGCCCTTGTCGAATGCTCGACCACCGGGGTGGGACGGCGGGCCGATCTGGACCTTGCCGTGTCGCGCGCCACCGGCTTTCCCATCGTCGTGCCGACCGGCAGCTACCGCGAGCCTTGGGTCGAGGACCGCATCCGCGCCATGTCGGATCAGGCGCTGGAAGATTGGATGGTCCGCGAACTGACCCAAGGCTTTGACGAGGCTGATTTTCGTGCCGGCTGGATCAAGCTCAGCGCCGGGGATGACGGGTTGACCGCTCTTGAAACCCGCATATTGCGGGCGGCAGCGCGGGCGGGCATCCGGACCGGCGCGATCATCGGCAGCCACACCATCAAGGGCCGCGTCGTGATGGACCAGTTGGACATCATCGAGGCCGAAGGCTACCGCGCCGACCGCTTCATCTCGATCCACACCCAAGAGGAAAAGGATTTCGCCCTTAACCTCGCCGTTGCCGCCCGTGGTGCCTGGATCGAATATGACCATATTGGCCGGGCCGAAGACGCCATGATCATCGACCTGATCCAGCGCGTGCTTGAGGCAGGCTTTGACCGCCAATTGCTGCTAAGCCACGACACCGGCTGGTTCGACCCCGCCAAACCTGGCGGGGGCACCCCAACGCCCTACACCCACCTCAGCACGGTGTTTTTGCCAAAACTCGCCGCCTCCGGCGTGGATAAGGCGACCTTGCGACAACTGACGCACGACAACCCTTTCGACGCCTACGCCAGATAGCCCGCCTAAGGCAGCCGTTGCCCCTACCCCTTCCGCATCTCCTCCACCCAAACCATCGTCGGGATGGCCTTGCCCTTCCGGTCAAACCTCGGGTCGCCGTTGGGGGGCCATTCGCCCATCCTACCCTTGTGCATGTTTTCGGTGACGATCTTGGTGCCGATGTTCATCAGCGGGCCGCACAGGGCGAACAGGACAAAGATCAGGATGGTGGCTGCGGTCGGGTCCATGATCGGGTCCAGCAGGCTGTCCTTCAGCAGAAACGCCACGATGGCCAGCAGGATCGGGCCATAGCCCAAGGCAATCGGCCCCCATTTCGGGCCAAGGCGCATCGCGGCGTCATAGATGGCCAGATAGGGGCGCAGCAACGGGCGAAGCAGGGACGGGGTCATGACAGTCCTTTTCGGGCGAAGGGAAACGCGCTTATATCCCGGTCGACCCAGATTTCAAACAGGTCCGCTGCGGCGTGGCCCGACCGTGCTGCAACCTTTTGACGCGGCTTTGGCCCGGGCCCTGACCGGTGGCCCGTGCTGTGCGGGGGCCCTGGCCAAACCTGCCGCAATCATGGTTAACAGTTGGTGAACGAAAAACTTCAAGCATCTGATATATAACGATTTTCAAAAGTGTCCACATGTGGACACTGCCAGAAAGAAGGGCCTCCACCGTTCTGGCAGAGGCCCCCTTTACAGCAAGAACCGACCCAAGCGGGCTGGGTGGGGGCTAAGACCCGCCGCACCGGCTCCTGCATTCGGTCAGTCTTTTTCGCCTTTGATCGTGACCCCGTTGCGACCAATCCGTGCTGGTCTCAAGGTCCTTTTGCGGCCAATTCAGGGCAATCCCCATTGGACGCCAGTTTCTCTTGATTTCAATCGAAGGGTGGGTAAGCTTTCCTTCATGACGGTCCTGACGCCTACGCCCTTTCCCCTGTCCGATCGCCTGCCCGAGCAGGTTTGTTTTGATCGCCACGAGTTGGGCAAGATCCTTGCCGTCTATGGCCGGATGGTCGCCTTGGGTGAGTGGCGCGACTACGGCCTGTCCACCCTGCGCGATATGGCCGTCTTCTCGATCTTTCGCCGGACGGCTGAGTTTCCGCTGTACCGCGTGGAAAAGCGTCCCAAGCTGCGGCTGAAGCAGGGCATGTATTCCGTGGTGGCCGTGGACGGCCATATACTGCGGCGTGGTCACGATCTGGCGCGGGTGCTGCAGGTGCTGGAAATCAAGACGATCCGTCAGGTCGATTAGTCAGGATTGGCAGAACCCGCCGTCGCGCCGTTACAGGGCCCTCTTCCTGGCCGATCCGGTCAATGCACGCCACCAGCCCCTCATAAGCCACCGACATGGTAAAGCCGTTGGCATGGATCAGCCGGTCCTCATCCACAATCATCGCCACATGCCCCCGCCAAAAGACCAGATCCCCCCGGCGCAGGGGGCCTTCCACCGCATGGCCAGCACTTTCCTGCAGGTCCGAATCCCCCGGCAGCCCAATCCCGCAGGCCGCAAAGGCAACCTGCACCAGGCCCGAGCAATCAATCCCCGCCCGGCTGTTGCCGCCCCACAGATAGGGGGTGCCCAGCAAACCTTCGGCCACCCTCACCGGATCGTCCAGCCAATCACCGATGGCCCGCAGATGACCGACGGGAACGAACCCACCCGGGACCTCGGCAAACTTGCCCGTCCATCCGGTGACCCTGACCTGCGCGCCCATCGGCAGCACATCACTTGCGGCCTGCACTTTCGGTGCGGCATAGACATGCGTGCCGGGGGAACAAACCCAATGCGTTGCCACTTGCCGGTGTAACAGGCATCCTTCCGGCAGCCATCCACAATACCCATCCTTGGTCGCAAAGCCAAAGACATAGCCACCGGCGTGGTCAATCACGGTGAACCCGTCCCCCCGGGGCAGCTGACGTTCGCGCGGGCCATCCGGCGCGCGCAACAGGTCGACGAGCGAGGCCCCCACCCCAAACGGCTCGCCCTCGGTAAATGTCACTCCGTCAAGCAGGCCGCGCAGGGACACATGCGCCACCCGCGCCGTCGCAGGCCACAAGCGGCGGTCCATCACAGGCCCAGAACGGCGGGCAGGGCCCCCAGAACCGCCCGCGCCCCCTGCCCCACGCCGCCTTTGGGGCGGGCAGGCAGGTCGGCGGGGGTATGGCCATAGATGTCAAAATGCAAATAGCGGTGCCCCTCGACGAAGCGCCGCAGAAACAAGGCCGCAGTCACTGACCCGGCAAAGCCATAGCCGGGCGCGTTGTCCAGATCGGCTATCCCCGGCTCGATCACCGTTTCATAGGCGTCGTGGAAGGGCAGCCGCCAAACCGGGTCAAACCCAGCCAGGGCCCCAGCCTCCAGCGAAGCCACAACACCGGGGTCATCCGTGTAATAGGGCGCCAGATCCGGCCCGACCGCGACCCGCGCCGCCCCGGTCAGCGTAGCCATCGACACCATGAAATCCGGCGCTTCCTCGCAGGCATAGGCCAGCGCATCCCCCAGAACCAGCCGCCCTTCGGCATCGGTATCGTTGACCTCAACCGTCAGGCCCTTGCGTGACCGCAGAATATCCTTGGGCCGCATCGCATTGCCGCTAATGCTGTTCTCCACCGCAGGCACCAACACCCGCAGGCGGACCGGCAGTCCCAGCGCCATGATCATATGGGCCAGACCCAACACCGTGGCCGCCCCGCCCATATCCTTTTTCATCAGCTGCATGCCGGACGACGGCTTGATATCCAGACCGCCCGTGTCAAAGCAGACGCCCTTGCCCACCAAGGTCAGCTTCGGCCCGGCATCACCCCAACGCATGTCCAGCAACCGTGGCGCGCGAACCGAGGCTTTGCCGACTGCGTGGATCATCGGGAAACCGGTTTCCAGTGCCGCGCCCAAGGTCACCTCGGCGCTTGCGCCGAACTTGGCGGCAAGGGCCACAAACGCGGCTTCCAGTTCGGCGGGGCCCATGTCGCTGGCGGGGGTGTTGATCAGATCGCGGGTCAGAAACTCACCCTCGGCCATCGCCAGCAGGCGGGTGGTGTTGGGCCCGTCGGCCACCAGCAAAGCAGGATCAACGGGTTTCGGGGCGCGGTAACGGTCAAACCGGTACTGCGCCAACAGCCAGGCCAATGCCGCCTCATCCCTCTCGGCCGGGGTCAGATCGCCCGTCATGCGCCATGCGCCCCCGGGCAGGGCGGCGGCGGCCTTGGCCAAACCAAAGCGCTGCCTTGCCCGTGCGTTGGCGGTGCCAAAACCTGCGACAGCGGATTGCACGGTCCCATCGGGCGCCTGCAACAGCCGCACGTCGCCCAGACCCGCCTCGAATCCAGTGCCTTTCAGCCAGGCCTGAACCGGCGCGGGCTGCTGGTCCAGCCAGGCCGCCAGACCCTCGGCACGGACCACGGTCACCTCACGCGCGGGGGCGGAGGGGTCGGCAAAGCGGGGCACAGACATCGGGTATCCTTTCGATTTGCGGCCAGCCTAAAGCAGCAGGCGGACCAACGGAATCGAAAAGTCACCGACCCTGCCGCCCCCGTCAGATCTGTGTCTGCCCCAGCAATTCGCGGTCCGTCGCCAGCGAACGTTCGGCCACCCGCAGCAACCGCGCCCAGACGGCGGCGAAGGCGGTGGTGTTGGTCGTGCTCAGGCATTGCCGGACATCGCCCGCAATCAGGCCCAGACTGACCATGCCCAAATTCTCGCTCATCCGTTGCAACCGGCGCAGTTGGCGGTCCACATCCGACAGATCATGCGCCCGGATCTGCGAGGCAAGGCCCGCCATCGTCAGCGCCAATTCCGTCAGCGCCCGTGTCACCACCTGTTCGGCCGAAGTTGCCCCCAGGTTTCGATAAATCGTTGCAATCGGTTCGGCATCTTGCCGGACACGTTCCTTCGGACGCAGTGTCACCACATTGCCTGCAGACATCACCCAACCCTCCAATACTCACCCACCCCGGAATTTGCGCCGCCATGCTGAAGATATCGTTGCTTGTCGCCAACGAAACCCGTCCAATTTGCAGCGATTGCATGCCAGTTGCGGACAGGCTAAGACTTTGGCCATGCAACACGCCCGTCCTTTGCCGTCCTATCTTGTCCAGCGCTTTCACGGTTGGCGCGCGACCACCTATCCGGAAAACAAGGCCTGGTATCGCCGCCTGGCCGAAAGCGGGCAGCATCCACGGGCGATGGTGATTTCCTGCTGTGACAGCCGCGTCCATGTCACCTCGATCTTTGGCGCGGATGAGGGGGAGTTTTTTATCCACCGCAACGTCGCCAACCTTGTGCCGCCCTATAACCCGGACGGGGAGCGGCATGGGACGTCGGCGGCGGTTGAATATGCGGTGACATCGCTGGGGGTGACCCATCTGGTGATCTTGGGGCATTCCAACTGTGGTGGTGTCAAAGGCTGCCATGACATGTGTTCCGGCCTTGCCCCGCAGTTGGAGGAGAAAACATCCTTCGTGGGGCGGTGGATGGATATCTTGCGGCCCGGCTATGAGGCGATTTCAGGCCTGCCTGCCGGGGAACAGGTGCGTGCCCTGGAAAAGCAGGCGGTGGTGGTCAGTCTGGAAAATCTGATGACCTTCCCCTTTGTGGCCGAGGCAGTCGCGGATGATCGGCTGACGCTGCATGGGTTGTGGAACAATACAGGCGAGGGCGCGTTGGAACAGTATGATCCGGCGCGTGGGTTTGTTCCGGTTTAGGGCAAGCGTCCACATGTGGACAAAACGTATTACTGTTTTAAATCAGTATATTACCGATTTTCATTAACCACATTTCAACCTTTGTTCCACGGCCAATCTGCCCTATCGCCCGGTCAGTTCCGCCGTAATCCGCACCGGGCCAACCTCGCCCTTCAGCTTGGCGCGGTAGATCACCACGCCTTCGACGACCCGCATCACATAGGTGCGGGTTTCGGCAAAGGGGATGCTTTCAACCCAATCGACCACATCCACCGACGGCAGGCGCGGATCGCCATTGGCCGCAATCCACGACCGGGGGCGGCCAGGGCCCGCGTTATAGCCCGACGCGATCAGCGCGATGGAGGGGCCGAACTCATCGGCCATCTTGCGCAGATAGCCCGCCCCGACGCGGACGTTGAAGGCGGGGTCGGAGGTCAGGCGGCTTTCGGAATACTCCAACCCCAATTCAGCGGCCATCTTTCGCGCGGTTTCGGGCAGGACCTGCATCAGACCAAGGGCATTGGCCGAGGATCGCGCCTTGGGGTCAAATTCGCTTTCCCGCCGGGCGATGGACAGGGCCAGGGCGCGGCTGACGGCAAGGCCATCTGGCACCGAGTCGGGGATGGGAAAGTAGGGGCGGGCGAACAGTTGGC
Organism: Pseudorhodobacter antarcticus; assembly: GCA_945897655.1. Lineage (GTDB taxonomy): Bacteria > Pseudomonadota > Alphaproteobacteria > Rhodobacterales > Rhodobacteraceae > Stagnihabitans. The sequence continues at coordinate 8,804 of CAMDHB010000015.1, read as the reverse complement.
CCCGGTCGATGGCGGCTTTGGCAATCAGCACGGCGGTGCGGGTGTGTCCGGACCGCAGGGCGTATTCGGACAAAAGTTCAAACTCGGCATCCGACAGGCTTTCGCCCAGATGCAGCATGAACCGGGCCGACAGGGCGTGCTGATCGGCGCGCCACATGCGGCGGGCCGCCTCAAACACCGATGAGCGGGTAAAGGAGGCGGATTTCCAGTCGCCTGCCGGGGGCCCGTCCGAAATCACGGCGGGGTCCAGGTTCAGGCCCAGCTTTTCAGCAGACAGAAGGCCATAGTACGAGGTCTGGTACTCAGCCGCCCGCCGGTAGGCGGCGGTGGCCTTGGCCTCATCCCCCAAGGCGGCCTGAGCGCGGGCGGTCCAGTAAAACGCCCGGGCCTGACTGATGGGGGTGGCGGTGGCGCTTTGGAGATGGGCAAAGTGTTGCAGGGCGCGGGCGGGGTCGTTCAGCTTGCGCAGCGCGATATAGCCCGACAGAAACTCCAGATCGCCATAATCGCCGCCTTCCGACAGGCCGTGGGAGGAGGCGACGCGGTAGGCATCACGCGGCGCGCCGTTCCGCATCAGATAGCGGGCCAGCAGGGCGCGGCGTTCGGCCCAGGCTTCGGGGTCGCCCAGCGACCCGGTGCGTTCGATGATCAGTTCGGCGGCATCGGCATAGTTGTCGCTGCGCATCCGGAAAAGAAAACGCTCATAGGCAAGGCCGGGGTCGGATTTCAACCCGTCGGGCACGGCATTCACCAAAGCGGTGACGCCATCCTTGTCAGCCCGCAGCGCCATGCGGGCCGTGGCCAGCGCGGCCCAGCCTTTGGACACGAGGGGCAGCATCCGCTGGCCCTCATCCGCACGGGTACCATCCCACAAGATGCGGTCCAACCGCGCCTCATGCACGGATTTCAGGGCATCGCCGTGGCGGATCAACAGTTCGGCCTGTTCGGTGGCGGTGAATTTCAAGGCGGTCCAGCCGCGGATCGCTTCAGCCTCAGCCTCGGCATTGCGGACAAGGGCGGTATAGGCGCGGATCAAGGCAAGCGAGCCTGTGCCGGTGCGGGGTTTGTCACTGCCGAAATAGGCGATGACGCGGGCCGGATCTTCGGACCGGGCAACGGCAACTTCGCCCTTTTCCTTCAGCAGGGGCAGGCCGGGCCAATCGGCGCGGCGTTTCAGGAAGGATTCGTATTCGCCCAAGAAACCTTGGGCGGCGCGCAGACGGCTCCATTCCACCACATCCGCGCCAATGGCCCCGGCGGCAGACCCGGCAGCACGGGCAGCGTCCCAGTTCTGGGTTGCGACATGGGTCATCGCGGTTTGCAGGGCGGCAATCTCTGCCGCCTCATCAGCGCGGGCGGGCGAGGTCAGCGCCAGGCAGACGGCCAGCGCGAACAGGCGAAGGGGGACAAATCGGATCATGTATGGAATCTGCCTGAACGGCCTGCGCATCACAACCCATATCCCCGTGATCAGCACCCCCTTGCCGAAGCTTGGCAAAGCCCGCGCGCGCGGGTATGAGCGCTCACGTAAGCCGCACGCAGAGGAGACGCGCCATGATCAAAGGGTCCATTCCCGCCCTGGTAACGCCGTTCAAGGATGGCAAGCTGGATCTGGCGACGCTGAAACAGCTGGTCGATTGGCAGATCGCCGAAGGGTCCACCGGGCTGGTTCCCGTGGGCACGACGGGCGAAAGCCCCACCCTCAGCCATGCCGAGCATCGTCAGGTGGTCGAAGAGGTGGTGCGTATTGCGGCGGGCCGTGTGCCGGTGATTGCCGGGGCCGGGTCCAACAACACGGTCGAGGGGATCGATTTGATCCAGCACGCGCAGAAGGTGGGTGCGGATGCAGCACTGATCGTGACGCCCTATTACAACAAGCCCACGCAAGCCGGGATGATTGCCCATTACACGGCGCTGCATGACTGCTGCACGCTGCCCATCATCATCTACAACATCCCGGGCCGGTCGGTGGTGGACATGTCGCCCGAGACGATGGGCACCTTGGCCAAACTGCCGCGCATCATTGGCGTCAAGGATGCCACGGGCAAGATCGAACGCGTGTCGATGCAGCGTGCCAGCTGTGGGGCCGATTTCATCCAGCTGTCGGGCGAAGATGCCACGGCGCTGGGGTTCAACGCCCACGGCGGGATTGGCTGCATCTCGGTCACGGCCAACGTAGCACCTCGGCTGTGTGCCGAGTTTCAGGCGGCCACGCTGGCGGGCGATTACGCCAAGGCTCTGGAGTATCAAGACCGCCTGATGCCGCTGCACGAGGCGATTTTCATCGAGCCGGGTCTGGCAGGGGCGAAATACGGGTTGTCGCTGCTCGGCCGCTGCACCGAGGAGGTTCGCCTGCCGCTGGTCACCCTGACCGAAGGCACCAAGGCCCGCATCAAGGCCGCGATGCAACACGCCGGGCTGATCTGACCCGTGACATCTGACGCCGCCAATCTGCGCGGCAGTTTGTGCATGGTCGCCTCCATGGCGGGCTTTGCGGTCGAGGATGCCTTCCTGAAGGCCGCCACACGCGAGGTCGCCGTGGGGATGGCGCTGGTCATTCTGGGGCTGGCGGGGATTGTGGTGTTTTCGGGCGTTGCGCTGCGGGCCGGGGCGGCCCCGTTGCCCCGCAGCATCATATCCCGCACGATGGCCATCCGCTCGGGGTTCGAGATTGTCGGGCGGCTGTTCTATGCGCTGGCCATTGCGCTGACGCCGATCTCAACCGCCTCGGCCATTCTGCAGGCGACACCGCTGTTGGTGGTTCTGGGGGCCGCGCTGATCTTTGGCGAACGGATCGGCTGGCGGCGCTGGGGGTTGATCCTGCTGGGGTTCGCGGGGGTACTGATCATCCTGCGGCCGGGGTTGGAGGGGTTTTCGGCCCTGTCCCTGCTGGCGCTGATCGCGATGGCGGGGTTTGCCGGGCGCGATCTGGCCACGCGGGCGGCGCCCTTGGCGCTGTCCAATGCGCAGTTGGGCGTGACGGGGTTCATCATGCTGACGCTGTCGGGTGTGATCATCCTGACGGTGACGGGGGGTGCTGTCATCCCCTCGCCCGCCACATTTGGCCTGCTGGCAGGCGCCTCGGTCTTTGGCATTATGGGCTATGCCTCGCTGACCCAGGCCATGCGCACCGGGGCGGTGGGGGTGGTCACCCCTTTCCGCTATTCCCGACTGCTGTTTGCCGTGGTGCTGGGCGTTGGTGTCTTTGGTGAACGGCCTGATGCCGCCACGCTGGCCGGTTCGGCGCTGATCGTCACCTGCGGGATTGTCCTATTGACCAGGCGCGACTTGTAGGATGGGCAGTTCGGCTTTCCCGAATGGGAAAGTCGGTTTGCCCATCTTCCTAACCGCCCTTGCGCTTGTGTTCGAACTGACCAAGCCGGATCTGGCGCAGCGCCTCGATCAAAAGGGCGGTCAGCAGGCCGAAGTTCAGAAAGCCGTTTGCCGCCTCCATCCCCGCCAGCAGCCGCCATTCCTTGGCGGGCAGGATATCGCCCAGGCCAAGGGTGGTGAAGGCGACCAGTGAAAAATGCATCGCCTCCTCCAGCGTGCCAAACGCGCCCAGTTCGAACAGCGCAGTGGCCCAGACCCAGACCCCCGCCGTCACCACGCCCAGCACCCAAAGCGACACCCCGGCCAGCAGCACCACCAGTTTGGGCCGGTGCGGCTCGCGCATCAGCCACGGATGGGCGGCTTGAAAGATCACCTCCAGCACCATGGCGGCCACGGCGGCGATGATGATGTTGACCACCAGCAGGCAGGTCCCAACCGCAATCTGCACAAGCATTCCTACCCTCCTTCTGGACTTATCCGGGCCTGACGCTTATCTGGGCCGTGTCATGGCAGAAAAATCCGATCCCAATTCCAAGCTTATCGCCGAAAACCGCCGGGCGCGGTTTGACTATTTCATCGAATCCGACCTTGAGGCAGGCATCATGCTGTTCGGGTCCGAGGTCAAGTCGCTGCGGCAGGGCGGGTCGAACATCGCGGAAAGCTATGCCTCGGTCGAGGGGGGGGAGTTGTGGCTGATCAACAGCTATATCGCCCCCTATATGCAAGCGAAGCTCTTCCCGCATGAGGAGCGCCGGCGGCGCAAACTGCTTGTGAACAAGAAGGAACTGTCGCGCCTGTGGAATGCGGTGGGGCGCGAGGGTATGACGCTGGTGCCCATCAAGCTGTATTTCAACGACAAGGGCATGGTGAAGCTGAAGCTGGGTGTGGCCAAGGGCAAGAAGCTGGGCGACAAGCGTGAAACCTCGGCCAAGCGCGACTGGGGCATTCAGCAGGCCCGCATTCTGAAGCACGGCCACCGCGAATAGGCGGGGCTTACAGCACGAAATCCGTCGCCGTCAGGGCAATGACGCCGTCAAGGCGGATCACCTCGAACGCAGTGACCGAGTTCACGGTGACGCCGATAAAGGTTGCGCTGGCCGTTGTTCGGACGGTGATCTGGCCGAAATCGGTGGCAGGCCCGGCGCCAAGGAAGGTAAAGGCCTGATCGCCCGCTGCGGCCAAGGCGTCGATGGCGGACAAATCGATGGTGTCCTGTCCCGCCACGAAATCGGTGATGCGGTCGATGCCGCCGCTGACGGCGATGAAATCCTCGTAATCGGTCCACAAAAATCGGTCGGCCCCGGTGCCGCCTGTCATGGCGTCCACATCCAGCCCACCGTTCAAGACGTCATCCCCCGCGCCACCGCTCAGCGCGTCACGCCCCTCGTTGCCCACCAGACGATCATTGCCGTCGCCACCGGACAGGCTGTCATTGCCGATGCTGCCGATCAGACGATCATTGCCGGCATTGCCGATCAGGGTATCGTTGCCGTCATTGCCGGACAGGATGTTGGCCAGTTTGTCGCCGGTCAGACTGTCATTTCCAAGGCCACCCAAGACCCGCTCGATCCCGGTCAGGTCATCAGTATTGCCGCCGCTGCGGGCAAGACCGGTCGTCAGGTTGACGGTGACCGCAAGGGTGAGCGCACTGGCGTCATAAAGGTCGATCCCGGCGCCGCCGTCAATGTCGTCGTTGCCGTCGGCGTCAATGGCATAGAACCGGTCGTCGCCCGCCGCCCCGGACAGGTCATCGCGCCCGGTCCCGCCATCGATCAGGTCAGTAAAGCTGCCGCCGGTAAAGGTGTCATTGCCTTCGGCCAAATAGACAAAGCCCAAGATCCGACCGCCCGTGCTGTCAACAACATCTTCCCCGCCCCCGGTGGAGACCGTCCCCCAAACAACGCCCTCGTTGGTGATCAAATCGGCAGAAAGGGAGGTCGTAATTCCCCCCGAGATCGAGCCCAGATTGACATTATTCGCTGCACCCGTAGCGGAAACGCCTGCGTTAATGCCCTTGATCATTCCAGTGTTCACGAGAATGAGGCTGCCATACGAAAGAACGCCAGTGAGCTCGCCAAAGATGGAGCCGGAATTGACAATATTCAAAGCGGTTTCGGCTACAACGCCGTACGAGCCCGAAATCGTCCCCGCATTGGTCACATAGCCCGAACTGAGAAACGACACTGCTACAAACTGGGCGAGCACGCTGCCGCCTTGGATAACCGTGACGTCGCCACTGTTGAAGAACTCGACGCCGACCGCACCAAACACGCTGCCGGCGATTTGAACCGTGATCGAGCTATGGCTGGCATAAATCCCGCGCCCATTTTCTACGCCAGTTCCCAGCATCACCCCCGGCCCGACATAGGCAAAGTCGCCAAAGTCGGGCAGGTTAAGCCCGTTGCCGATGGTGGAGGTGTAGCTGGTCGTCACAATGTAATTTGCCATGAAATACCCCTTTAGGTTCAAATCGGGTTGCCAGAGCCTTGCTAGCAGATAATCCGGGCTCTGTCTGCGCCGACGACCAGTGCCCTACAGGGCCGGAGCGGGCAGTTTTGGCTTGGGCAGGACTTGGGTCATTCCGGCCAGGATGACCACCATTCCGGCCCAGATCCAGGGGGAATAGACTTCGCCCAGCAACAGGATGGACCAGACAACGCCAAAGCCTGTGACCATATACGAGGCCTGCGCCGCAAAGACCGGGCCCGCGCGGCCCACGATCCAGAAATACCCGGCATAGGCCGCCGTGTTGGCCACCGCCGAGCCGACAATGGCCCATTCTGCCGCGCCAAACACCCCTTGCGGCAGGTGCAAAGTGCCCGTGCCCCAGGCAATCGGCGCGGTCAGCAGAACCGCCACAACCGCCGCCCCCAAGAGCAGTTGCAACGGGTCCAGCCCGCCCATGCCGTATTTGCCCAAGATGATCCCCTCGATCGCAAAGGACAGCACGGACAGGATGGCGAGAGGGATGAAGATGGCCGCAGCCGGGTTGGGCAGGCTCGTCTCGGGCAAAGCGATCAGCAGGACACCGACCAGGCCCAAGGCCAACCCCGCCACACGCCCGGCTGTTGCCCGCTCCATCCGCAGGGCAAGCGACACAAAGAAGGATACCAAGGGCAAGGTCGCCATGCAGACGGTGATGACCCCAGATGGCAAATGTTCGGCGGCCTTGTAGGTGGTTCCGGCAAACACCACCGTCCCCAGTATCCCCGACATCACATAACGCCAGATCGCCGCCCGGTGCAGCGGCAACCCGCTGCGGCGCAGTCCGATCACGACCGCCAGCATGACGATGGTCAGCGACGACGACAAAAAGGTGATCCCGTAGGTGCGGTATCCGCCCAGAACCGCGATCTTGGTGAAGGGAAAGGTCAGCGCCCAGACCAGTGCTACGGCCACAAGGGCGGCGATGTATTTCCAATTGTCCCGCACAGTACGCCCTCCGCAAAAGTTCAAGACCGTGCCGTCCCTGCACAAGGCCTCAAAACCGACTGGTAAGTCAACCAAACCTTGGGCCGCCTTGTTTGCCGCGGCGTCTGGGTTTAGGTCAGGTCAACCGAACTCGGAGCAGATGATGACCCTTGCCATGCCGGATGATCCTACCACCCTCGTCTCGACCGATTGGCTGGCCGCGCATCTGAGTGAGGTGCGGGTGCTGGATGCCTCGTGGTACCTGCCCGCCCAGAACCGTGATGCAAAGGCGGAATATGCGGCAGGCCACATCCCCGGGGCGCGGTTCTTTGACATTGACGAGATTGCCGATCTGACCAGCCCCCTGCCCCATATGGCCGCCCCGGTGGAAAAGTTCACTGCACGGGTGCGCGGCCTTGGCATTGGCGACGGGCAGCAGGTGGTGGTCTATGATGGGGCGGGGATATTCTCGGCCGCAAGGGTGTGGTGGAATTTCCGGCTGATGGGGATCACTTCGGTCGCAGTGCTGGATGGCGGCCTGCCGAAATGGCGGGCCGAGGGGCAGGCGCTGACCACGGCTCTGCCCGACCTGCGCGCCCCGCATATGACGCCACGGATGCAGCCGCATCTGGTGAAATCGGTTGATCAGGTGCTGGAGGCATCGCAAACCGGCGCGGCGGTGATCATCGACGCACGCCCGGCGGCCCGGTTCAAGGGCGATGTGCCCGAGCCCCGGGCGGGCCTGCGCGGTGGGCATATCCCTGGGTCATTCAGCGTGCCATTTGGGACCGTGCTGAATGCCGATGGCACGATGAAGGCTGCTGCCGAGTTGCGGGAGGTGTTCACGGCGGCGGGGGTGGACCTCAACCGCCCGGTGATCACCTCTTGCGGGTCGGGTGTTACCGCAGCCGTCCTAAGTCTGGCGTTGGAGCGGTCGGGGCACCGGGACCATGCGCTGTATGACGGATCATGGACAGAATGGGGCGGGCGTCAGGATTTGCCCGTGGAAAGGGGATAGATGATGCTGGAAACCCTGAAGCCGCAGCCGCAGGACAAGATCCTGCAACTTATCGCGCTGTACCGCGATGACCCGCGGGCCGACAAGATTGATCTGGGCGTGGGCGTCTACAAGGACGCCACCGGCCTGACGCCCGTGATGCGGGCCGTCAAGGCGGCCGAGCGGCAGTTGTGGGAGGTGGAGACGACCAAGACCTATACCGGTCTGGCCGGGGAGCCTGCCTTTGCCGCCGCCATGGTATTGATGATCCTGGGTGAGGGTTATGCCGACCGGGCGGCAGCGATTGCCACGCCGGGCGGGACCGGGGCAATCCGGCAGGCGTTGGAACTGATCAAGATGTCCGCGCCGGGGGCCAAGGTGTGGCTGTCAAACCCGACATGGCCGAACCACCCCTCGATCATCAGCTATCTGGGGATGCAGGCGGCGGAGTATCGCTATTTCGACGCCGTGACCTGCGGGATTGATTTTGACGGGTTGATCGAGGATTTGGGCCGCGTGGCCCCCGGCGATGTGGTGTTGCTGCACGGCTGCTGCCACAACCCGACCGGGGCCAATCTGGACATGGTTCAGTGGGCCCGGGTGGTTGAGGTGTTGCAGGCGCGGGGGGCGGTGCCCTTCGTTGATCTGGCCTATCAGGGCTTTGGCGATGGGTTGGAGGAGGATGCTGCCGCGACTCGGTTGATTGCGGGCGCTTTCCCCGAGGTGTTGATTGCGGCGTCTTGTTCCAAGAACTTTGGCATCTACCGCGAACGGACGGGGATCCTGATTGCCCTGACCGCGTCTGACCGCAAGGCGGTGGTGCAGGGCAATCTGGCCTTTCTGAACCGGCAAAACTACAGCTTTCCCCCCGATCACGGGGCGCGGCTGGTGACCATGATCTTGGCCGATGACGCCCTGCGCGCCGATTGGAAGGCGGAATTGGAGGAGGTTCGGCTGAACATGCTGACACTGCGCCAATCCTTGGCCGACGAACTGCGCCGGGCGACTAACTCAGACCGCTATGACTTTGTCGCCCATCACCGGGGGATGTTCAGCCGGTTGG
>CAMDHB010000014.1 GCA_945897655.1 Pseudorhodobacter antarcticus | reverse complement strand
ACTATCCCGCATCGCCACCGTTTCGGTGATCACATCCTCGGTCAAGGTGGCCATATAGTCCTGATGCACCGCCTCCAACGCCAGCCAGCCCGTATAGCCCGCCGCGCGCAGGGTGCCGAACATGGCCGGAAAGTTCAGCGTGCCTTGCGCGAACTTGGCCTGCAACGCCCCCATGCGGGCCTGCCGCAGATGGACATGCACGGCATGGGGGGCGAGGGGGTCGACTTCGGCTTGACGGTAGCCGAGGCAGGCGAAATGGGCATAGTCGAGTGCCAGACCGATGCCGGTATCATCCACCAGACGGCGGACAAGGTCGGGGCTTTCGGCCCAGGAATGGACATGTGGCTCGATGCAGAGGCGGGCCTTGTGGGGGCTTGCGACCTCGATCAAGGCCCGCAAACTGTCGGTCGCCACCCGCGCCGCATCGTCCCGCGACTGGCCAGGATTGACGATCCCCGGCAGTATGAACACTGACCCGATGCCTGCCGCATCGGCAAACTCCATCACGCGGGCCAGATCGGCCACGTTTTGCGCCGTGGTGCCGGGCAGGGCCAGATTGCGCCCCGCCAGACCTTCACCGAAGAGGTGGTAATAGTTGGGGATCGCCACGCCCAAACCCTCCAGCGGGGCGGCAGCTGCGGCGGGGTCGGCCAATATCTCGGCCTTTTTCAGGCCGGAACGGTAGAACAGGCTGACATCCAGCCCGCCAATCCCCAAGGCCCGCGCAATGCCTGCACATTCCTGCAAGCTGCAGGACGGGAAGGACCATGAGGTGAGCGACAGGCGCATCACACCACCTCGGGCTTGCCAGATTGGGCCGAGCGGTACATGGCGGCAATCGTCTCGGTCACCCGCGCGCCGTTTTCGCCATCCGCCGGGTTGCCGACCGGCTTGCCCGCACACAGGGCTGCAAAGTGCCGCACCGGCAGGGCACCGTCATAATCGGCCTCGCCCGGTTGCATCGGGTAGACCTCGTTCACACCATCCATCCGCGCCAGTTCCAGCCGGGCGCGGCCACCTTCGCAGTCGAAGAAAATCACGCCTTCGGTGCCGAAGATGCGGATATCAGTCTGCATCCCGCGATGCTTGGGCACGGTCGCGGCCCCCGAAAAGCTGACCGTCGCGCCATTGGTGGCCCTGCCCACGGCGGCATCATAGTAATCGACGCCCGAAGGTGATTTGCCATCCATGCAATAGATCGTCTCGAATCTCAGGTCGGCCACATGGGCCAGCCATCCCACCGAATGGCTCATCTGACCCCAGGCATAGCCGCCCGCCTTGGCCGGATCGGCCCAGGTTGAGGCGGGGGGGCGGTAGAGGTGGTCGGTCGTCTCCAGCATCGGTTCGCCCGCCATCAGGTCGTGCAGGGCTGATCCCATCTGGCAGACGGCATGGCGCACGGTGCCGATGCGGCCCTCGGCAACCCAACGGGCCGCCGTCGTGGTGTAGCCGGTAAAGTTCAGCCCGGTCGGCACCATCACCTGCCGCCCTGCCGCCACCCCCGCCGCTGCAATCGCCCGGCCATCCGCCGCCGTGGTCGCCATCGGCTTTTCCACAAGCACATGGGCGCCTGCCTGAAGAGCGGCTATCGCGGGGGCGGTGTGGGCGACATGGGGGGTCGAGACGATGACCCCATCCAGCCGCTGTTCGGCCACCATCTGCGCCACGTCCTTGTAGCGGGCGGTGATGCCGAAACGGTCGCCCACCTCGGCTAACCGCGCGTCGCTGAGGTCACAGATCGCAACCGCCTCGACATCGTCTGAGGCTTGCAGCGTGGGGATATGGTTGAAACAGGCCCACCATCCGATGCCCACGACCCCGATCCTAGCCGCCATCACGTTCTCCTTGACTGATTGTCGATTGATAGACGTTTTGCATATGCGCCTCGGCGGCGCGGGCCGCCGCCTCGGGGTCGCGCGATTTGAGCGCGTCCAGCAGGCGGCGGTGGTCTTGCAAGGATTGCTCCAGCACGCCGGGTTTTTCGGAAGCGCGCTTGCGAAACTCCAACCCCAGCACGTTCAGGCTTTCGCCGATGCGTTTGAGGAAGGCATTGCCTGAGCCGATCCAGATGACCTCGTGAAACTCGAAATCCGATTGGCGAAAGGCGATGGGGTCGCCGATGGTCTGGGCCTGCTCGGTCAGCATGACTTCCAGCCGGGCCAGATCGGCGTCGGATATCGCGACCGCCGCCCGCCGGGCCACATCGCTTTCGATCAGCGAGCGGGCGTCATAAAGCTCGCGGATGTTCATGCGTTCCAGCGACAGGTAGAACTGCAAGGGCCCGAGCAGGCTGTCGGGGCCAAGGTCACTGATATAGGCCCCGCCGCCCTGCCGCGTCTTGACCACGCCCAGCACGGCCAGCCCCCGCATCGCCTCGCGCACTGAGGGGCGGGAGACGTTCAGCGACAGGGCCAGGTCCCGTTCGGGCGGCAGGGCGTCGCCCGCCTTCAGGACCCCGGCCTTGACCATGTCCAGAATGCGTCGCACGACCATCTCGGCCACGGATTCGCGGATGATGGGCGCGTCAAACTCGATGCGGGCGGGGTCGGTCATGCGGCCTCGGCCCTTCGTCCCAGACGGATGCGGGGGATGATGACCGAGGCGATCAGCAAGATGCCGATGACGCCGGTTTGCAAGTGCCCCGTGATGTCCAACAGCCCCATCCCATTGCGCAGGTTCAGCACGATCAGAATGGCCAGCAAGGTGCCAACCAGAGTGCCCTTGCCGCCAAAGATACTGACCCCGCCCAGCAAGACAATGGTGATCACGTCCAGTTCGAAGCCGTTGCCGACATCGCCCCGGACGGCCCCCACGCGGGCGGCAAACAGCAGCCCCGCAAAGGCGGCGATCAGGCCGGACGCCATGAAGATTACCATCTTGTGCCGCCCAGTGTTGATGCCGGCATATTCGGCGACATCCTTGTTCGACCCGATGACATAGGTCAGGCGGCCAAAGGAGGAGCGCTCGAGCACGATGTAGAGGACCACAAACAGCACGACAAAGGCGATCAGGGCAAATGGCACCGGGCCCAGCAGCCCCTGTTGGCCAAGCGCGTCGAACCAATCGGGGAAATCGTTGATGCCCCGATCCTCGACCATCACCCGGGCAAGGCCGCGAAACCCGATCAGGGTGCCCAGGGTCACCACCAGCGAGGGCAAGCCGATGCTGGTGATCAGCCAGCCATTCAGCGCCCCGCCCAACAGCCCGATGGCAAGGCAGATCACGATGCACAGGCCCGGCGGCACGCCTTGGATAAACATCCAGCCAAAGGCGCAGGCGGCCAGGCCCATCATGGACCCGATGGACAGGTCAATCTCGGCGTTGATGATCACAAAGGTCATCACCAGGGCCATGATGATCTTTTCGATCGACAGTTGGAACAGGTTGATCTGGTTACCCACTGTCAGAAACTCGGGCGTGGCCCAGGCGTTGAAGGTGAAGATCACCAGGAGCGTTGCCAGCAGCAGCCCTTCCCAGCTTTTCAGACGTGCCATCATTTCGCCACCCGTGATGCCAAAGCCTCTTTCTGCGCCCGCTCGGCCCTTGCCTTGGTCAAGCGGCGGCTGATGATGGTGTCGGTCGCCACGGCGGCGAGGATAAGGGTGCCCAGCACAGCCTCACGCCAGAATTCGCTGACCACGGCCCAGCGGACCAGTCCGGTTTCCAAGAGGTCCACCAGAATGGCGCCAAGGAAAGCCCCGATCACCGACCCCGATCCGCCAAAGATGTTGACCCCGCCCACGACCGCCGATGCGACGGATTTGAGTTCGAACCCCATCCCCGCCACCACGGTGATGTTGCCGAACCGCGCCAGGAACATGAACCCGGCCAACCCTGCCATAACGCCCGACAGCACAAAGGCGACCAGAACCACACGTGCCGCATCAATCCCCGCCAGATCAGCCGCCTCGGGGTTGGACCCTACGGCATAAAGCTGCCGTGCGGCGCGCAGTTTCGTCATCGCCAGATGGGCCACGATCACGACCAGAACCGAGGCGCAGAAGCCGGCGCGAAACTCCATCTGGCCCAAGGCGAATACCACCATATTCGGGAAATCGGTCAGCCAGGCGGGCAGGTTGTCGGTTGTGATGGATTTGCCATCCGAAAACTCGACCAAGGTTGACCGGAAGAGGGCCATCGTCGCCAGGGTGACGATGATCGACGGCACGCGGGCATAGGCGACCAAAAGCCCGTTGATCAACCCGAACCCGGCCCCCAAGGCGGCGGAATAGGCCAGGAGGACGGCGGGGCTTAGGTCGGGGTGATTGGTGATCATCGACCCCGCCGCAAAGGCGACAAAGCCCACGACAGAGCCAACGGACAGGTCAATGTTGCGGGTCAGGATGACGAGCGTCTGCCCGGTGGCGACCAGTGCCATGATGGCGACGGAGGAGGAGATGCGGTTGAAGAGGCGGCCGCTGAGGAACCCTTCGATCTGGGTGGTGAAGAACAGGGTGATCAGCACCAGAACGGCCAGCAGGGCGATGATCCGCAGGGTTTGCGGGGCGATTTTCTGTAGCATTACGCGGCCCCCCGCTGCCCGGTGGCAAGGGCCATGATGCGTTCCTGGGATGCCTCGCCGCTGTCCAGAATGGCCATCTGCTGCCCCTCGCGCATCACCAAAATTCGGTCGCCCATCGCCAGAACTTCCGGAAGGTCGGACGACACCACCAGAACCGCCCCACCGGCTGCGGCAAAGGCGCGGATCAGGTCATGCACCTCGGCCTTCGACCCCACATCAATGCCGCGCGTGGGTTCATCCACGATCAGAAGGTCAGGCTGCATGTTCAACCATTTGGCCAGCATCACCTTTTGCTGATTGCCGCCCGAGAGCATGCCCACGGTCATTTCCACATCCGGCGTGCGGATGTTCAGCCGTTTGCGGAAGGACAGGGCCATGTCCGTCTCGGCCCCCACATCGATCAGCCCCAACCGCGAGAGATAGCGTTTGAGGGTCGCGAGCGAGATGTTCCAGCGGATCGGCAGGGCCATCGCCAGCCCCAGCTTGCGCCGGTCCTCGGACACATAGGCAATCCCCGCCGCAATCGCATCGGCAGGTGAGCGCAGGGTCAAAGGCCGCCCCTTGTAGGACACCTGCCCCGAGGTCGCGCGTAGAATGCCAAACAGCGTCAGCGCGACATCGGTCCGCCGTGCGCCGATCAGCCCGGCCATCGCCAGAACCTCGCCCCGGCGCAGATCGAAGGATACATCGTCGAACACCCCGGCCACGCCAAGGCCCTGTACCCGCAACAAAACATCGTCCTGCGCGGTTGAGGGCATCTTGGTGAAGTAGTTCCCGACCTCGCGCCCCACCATGTCGGCGATCAGCAGTTGCGGGTTGGTGTCGGCAATCGCCCGGGTCGAGATATGCTTGCCATCGCGGATCACCGACACGCGGTCAGCGATCTGGAACACCTCCTCCAACCGGTGCGAGATATAGACAACCGCCACCCCACCATCAGCCAGCGTCCGGGCAATGCGGCGCAGTTCTGCGGCCTCATGCGCCGACAGGCTGGCGGTGGGTTCGTCCATGATCAGCACGCGCACGTCTTGGGACAGGGCCCGCGCAATCTCGACCGCCTGCTGTTCGGCCAGCGACAGGCCCGAGGCGACGCGGTCCACGTCCAGAGTCATGCCGATGCGGGCGATCAGCGCCAGGGCATCGCGGCGCATCGCTGCGCGGTGCAGGACAAGGCCATCGGTGGCAGAGATGAAGATATTCTCGGTCACATCCAGATCGGGAAAGACCATTGGTTCCTGATAGATCGCAGCCACCCCACGCAGCCGTGCCGCCTTCGTGCCCGACATGACCACAGGCGCGCCGTCAATCTCGATCCGGCCCGAGGTGGGTTGATGCACCCCGGTCATGATCTTGATCATGGTCGATTTGCCCGCGCCATTCTCGCCCACGATGGCGTGAACCTCGCCGGGGAAAAGCTCCAGCGTCATGTCGTCCAGGGCAGCCGTCATCCCGAATGACTTCGAGACCGACCGCAGGGCCAGTGTGGGTTGGGTCATGGTGTTTTCCGGGGGAAGGCGGCAGGGCCTGCAAGCGGCCCTGCCCAAAGGATTACTTCGAAGCGGCTTCGACGTTGTCCTTGGTGTAAACGGTGAACGGCCCCATCAGAACGCGCTTAGCGTTCGCCCGGCCCGGATCAGCCTCGATCGTGTAGTCGCCCATGCGACCAGCGGTGAAGGTTTCACCGATTTCGCCGGTCAATTGGCCGGTGGCCAAGCCATAAGCGGCATAGTAGGTCAGGTAGCCCAGATCGCGGAAGTCCCACAGGGCGAATTGCGGGGCGCAGCCGTTCAGGGTGTAGCTGACCATTTCCGACGGCAGACCCAGACCCGACACGCCGACCTTGCCGCACAGGTTTTCGTCCTGCATCGCCTTGGCAGCGGCCTGGATGCCCACGGTTGTGGGGGCCATGATCACTTCCAGGTTCGGATACTTGTCCACCAGCGCCAGGGCACGGTTATAGCTGACTTCGGCCTGATCATCGCCATAGACGACATCGACCAGTTTGACGCCCGCGTACTTGGCATCCTCGGCCAGCACTTTCTTCATGGCGTCGATCCAGGCGTTCTGGTTGGCGGCGTCGGGGGTTGCCGACAGAACGGCCATTTCGCCGCCATCCGCGCCCACCATCGACAGCGCCATGTCGGCCATCACAACGCCGATGGAACCAAAGTCCACCTGGCTGATGAACAGGTCTTCACCAGCACCCGAGGGGATCGGGCTGTCCCAGGTCACAACCTTGGTGCCAGCAGCTTGTGCGGCCTGAGCCGAGGGCGAAATCTGGTCCCCCGCGTTGTTGGACAGCATCAGTGCGGCCAGTTTCTGGGTCGCAGCCGTCGTCACCATCTCGATTTGACCGGCGACCGAGTTTTCCGGCGTCGGGCCTTGGAAGGTCAGCGTGCCGCCGTTGGCGAGTTCGGCATGCGCTTCCTGCGCGCCCTCGTTCGCCTGATCGAACACCAGGATCCCCAGGAATTTCGGCAGCAAAACCATGTCAGCGGCGGTGCCACCGTTGATCTTGATCGCTTCGGCATAGGCAAGGCTGGTGCCGCCCAGCATCAGGGCAGCGGTCAGGCCCAGAACGTGTTTCGTTTTCATATAGTCCTCCCAATATGCGGCACGAACCCCGTGCCGGGTCTTCCTCCGCCTCCTTAATGGGGCGGAATTACATTGGAACCGGCTTGCGCGGTCCCTCGCCGCGCAGGGCGCGGGCGATGTCCTCGGCCACCAGTTCTTGCAGGCGGTGAATGGCCACCTCGGAATACCAGGCGGCGTGGGGCATCAGCAAAAGGTTGGGCGCCTGACGCAGGGGGCTGTCAGCGGGCAGCGGTTCCACATGGAACACATCCAGCGCGGCCCCGGCAATCACGCCACGGGTCAGGGCATCGGCCAGATCAGCCTCGACAATCAACTGACCCCGGGCGGAATTCACAATCATCGCATGGGGTTGCATGGTCGCCAACCGCGCGGCGTTGAAGTATTCGGTTGTGACCGAAGTGGCGGGGGCATGAAGGCTGATGATGTCGGCGCGCTTCAGCAACTCTTCCGCGCTGACCATCTCGACCCCGTCCATCGCGGTGACGCCCGGATCATGGGCCATGAAGTGGAACCCGAACCCGCGCAGCCGGGTCAGCACGGCCCGCCCGATCTGCCCCAGCCCAAAGAACCCGAACCGGGTCTGGCCAAAGGGTTTCATCGGCTTGGCGACCTTGACCGCCGCCCATTCGCCGCGCCGGACGCTGGCGTCCATCATCGGCAGCTTGCGCAGCATGGCCAGGGCCAGCGCGGCGGTGTGTTCGGCCACCTCATCGGCGCAATAGTCGGGCACGTAGCCCACGCGCAGCCCATGCGCCGCACAGGCCGCGAGGTCGATATTGTTATAGCCCACGCCATATCGGATCACGGTACCGCCCTTTTGCATGGCCGCCGCTGCCGCCGGCCCAAAGGGGGCAAATTGCACCACGGCCACTTGCGCGCCCGCCACGGCAGCCGCCACATCCTCGGCCGTGCGGCACTGGTGGGCGGTGAAATCGGCGCCCGCAGCGGCCTGTTCCTGCGTCAGGGTCGGGAAAGTGTAGTCGGTGACGACAACGCGGCTCATGTTGGCTGCTCCAGATAGTCGTGAATGATCTCGCCGGGAACCAGCGTGAAATCGGCCCGCCAATAGAAGCCGACCAGCGGTTCCAGCACCGGCAGGCGGAACACCGGCAGTTGCGCATTGGGCCGCAGTTCCACGGTGCAGGGGCCTTCCCAGGCCTCATGCACCACCACATTGGCCAAGCGGCGCGAGGTGAGTTGGCGAATGGCTGGGGTGCCGTCGATATGGTCGACGGATTTCAGGTTCAGGTTGGTGGCGAAGTCGAAGAAGGGTTTCAGATTGCCGGCCGGTTTCTGTTTGTAGGCCATCGTCCCGGTGATCACGTCGATCCCGTTGCGCTCCACCCGGCCCACCATCAGATCGCCGCGAAACTCCAAGCTGGGCGCACCCAGCTTTTTCGGCTGGCCGTGAATCTCACGCCCATGCGCCACACCGATGTCGGAGGACAGGACGAGATAGGGCGAATAGGCGCCCTGACGGTCGCCCAGCGATGCGCCGAACATCACATTCGCCTCGGAGTACGGCCCCAGCCAATCGGTGTCGTTCATGCGGTAGATGTGGACACAGGCCACATCCCCCTGCGCCTGCAGGGGCGGGGGCAGGAGGAACTGCATCGCCTCGGGGTCGGTGCGCCAATACAGCGTCATCACCTCGGCATTGCGGAACCGGAACGGAAACGGCGGGATCATGGGCGCATCCCACGGAGTCGAGAACCCGCCCTTGCGGATATCGTCCTCGGTCGGCCGTGTCACGCCATAGCGTTTCATTGCATCGCAATCCGGCGGACGACGTCCTCTTGCACGTCAATGCCCAATCCCGGCCCCTCGATCGGATAGGCCCAGCCGTCCTTGTGCCACAGCTTTTCGGCCACAATCTCGTCCTGAACCACCACGCCAAAGGGCTTGTATTCAAAGATCAGCACGTTGGGCGAGGCGATGGAGCAGTGGAGGCTCGCCGCCGTGGTGATGGCGGTTGACCAGGCATGTGCGTTGATTTTCTTGCCATATTGGGTGCACAGGGCGTCCACGCGACGGAACCCGGTGATCCCCTCGACCCGCGCCGGATCGACGCCATAGACGTCAATCGCCTGAATGAACTCCATCTGACGGCGATAGCCCGCTTCCGTAAACTCCCGCTCACCCGATGCCAGCGTCAGCGTGGTTTCCGCGCGCATCTTGCGGTAGCCGGCGTCATCGGTGGGGTACAAGGGCTCCTCATACCAGCCAATCCGGTATTCTTGCATCCGCTTGCCGACGCTGATCGAGGTATCCACATCCCACCGCACGCCATTGCCGATATCGACCAGGATTTCCGCCTTGTCACCCAAAGCATGCCGCAAGGACCGGATGAAACTGACATCAGTATCCGGATCGCCGCCAATGTTGCTCTCGCCCTTCTTGGCAAAACCCAGCTTGCAGGACCGGAAGCCTGCGGCAAAGAACCCCTCAACCTCGGACACACAGGCCGCCTCGCCCTTCTTGTTCACATGGGCCGATGCATTGGCCAGAATGCGATCCTGCTTTTTCCCACCGAACAGTTCATACAGCGGCTTGCCCGCGACCTTGCCGCGAATGTCCCACAGCGCCATGTCGATGCCGGAAATGGCCATCGAGGCAATCCCGCCCTCGCCATACCAGAACACATGGCGGCGCATCTTGACCCAGGCGCCGTCGATATCCTCGGCCAGATGGCCGCTAAGAAGGGGCAGGAAACCGCCTGTGATCACAGTGGCCACGGCCTTGCAGGCCTCGGGCCACATGGCGATGCACTCACCCCAGCCGACGACACCGTCGCTGGTTTCCACCCGCACCAGAACGGTCCGCCGAATGGTGCCAAAGTCGTTCGGGTCAGGATATTCGATTGCAATCGGTTCGATCCGCGAAATGGTCGTCATGACTCCCCCCTTGCCGCATTTGGCCGTATTGTTTTGACAGGCTGGCCGCGCCGCGATACGTCACTAATTGGTCAGGCCAATTAACAACGCTTACAATCAAGGGTCAATGAAAATGTTCAACCTCGCCCCCGTTCCCGTTCCCGATCTGACAGGCCGCACCGTTCTGGTGACTGGGGCTGGCAAGGGCATCGGGGCGGAACTTGTTCGAATCCTTCACGAAAAGGGTGCCACGGTCTATGCAGGCGTCTATCCGGTGGACAGTGCCGAGCCGCTGCCCGAGGCCGTGCCGCAGTTGAAGCTGGACGTGACCAGCCAGTCAGATGTCGATTCGGCCATTGCCCGGATCATGGCTGATACCGGGCGGCTGGACGTGTTGGTCAACAATGCGGGCGTCATCAACCCGATCGGACCCTTGGCCGAAATTGCGACGGATGATCTGGCCCCGGCCTTTGCGGTCAACGTGATGGGGGTCCACCGGATGTCCATCGCCGCCTTGCCGCTGCTGCGGGCGTCCAAGGGCACGATCCTGAACGCGGGCACGGGGGCCGCCACCACGGCGATGGAGGGGTGGACGGCCTATTGCTCCACCAAGGCAGGGATGCAAATGCTGACCCGGATGATGGCGCTGGAACTGGGGCGTGAGGGGTTGCGGATTTATTTCCTTGGCATCCCGCCGACCAACACCGCGATGCAGGACAAGATCCGCGCCTCGGGTCTGAACCCGATCAGCCAGATCCCGCAGGAAAAACTGGTGCCCACACAGGTGCCTGCCAGCGTCATGGCCTATCTGTGCGGGCCGTCGCCTGTGACCAATGACGTGCTGCTGGATGTCCGGCATGAAGTCTTTACCAAGATGATGGACCTGCCCGCCTGAGGGAAACGCACTCGGGGTGGGCCATTCGTTGCCCACCCCCTAATCCGTCACCCGGTTCAGCCAAGCGCAATATTGAACCGCGGCCCAAAGGTGACTTCCTCCAACCCCATGTCCCGGTAAGCCCTTTGCGCCCCGAGGTTTTTCCAATGCGTCCCGATCATCAGCGCCTCGGCCCCCTCGGCCAGACTGTGCGCCCGCACCGCATCAATCAGCGCTCGCCCAATCCCGGCCCGCCGCCGCCATTCCCGGACGAACAGATGGTTCAGATCATGGCCCACGCCCCCGGTGACCAGATTTGGCCGCACCAAAAGCAGGGCATAGCCCACCAGCCCCTCTTCTTCGGCCGCCACCCAGACCCGGCCCAGCCTCAGGTCCAATACTTGACGCCGCAGCGTTTCCAGCGAAATCTTGGGCTCGTCGTCATGATGCCTTGCCAGAAGGCCAATCATCTCATGCACTTCCGGCAGATCATCCGGGACGGCTTGTCGTATCATCAGGGTCATCTCTTGCTCCTTGGGGATGGCCCGCAAGGCAAGACTGAACCACCTTACGGGCGGTTCATGGGTCTGATCGAAGGGAATACGATGCTGACCAACCGCCTATTTGGCGTTGGTAAAGTACCAGTTCGTGGGGCGGTTCTGGATCAACATGCGGCATGCATATGCAGCCGCACCCGCCCTGTCAACACTGGCGGCAACCGCCGCTTCATGGCATGAACGCACAAAACCGGAGGGCGCGGACATGGGCTTTGGCAAGGGACATCACCTTCACCTGATCGACGGGTCAGCCTTCATATTTCGCGCCTACCACGCGCTGCCCCCCTTGACCCGCAAATCTGATGGCCTGCCGGTGGGGGCGGTTGCCGGGTTCTGCAACCTGATCTGGAACGAGTTGTCCGTGGTTGGCAGCAAAACCGCCGCCACTCACATCGCTGTGGTGTTCGATGCCGGGGCACATACCTTCCGCAACGACCTCTATGACCAATACAAGGCCAACCGCCCGCCGCTGCCCGAGGATCTGCGCCCCCAATTCCCCCTGACCCGCGACGCCACCCGCGCCTTCAACATCGCCTGCATCGAAATGCAGGGTTTTGAGGCGGACGACATCATGGCCACCCTTGCCCTGCAGGCGCAGGCCGCTGGCGGCGGTTGCACCATCATCTCGTCTGACAAGGATCTGATGCAGTTGATCGGCCCCGGTATCGACATGTTCGACCCCATGAAGAACAAGACCATCGGCCCGGATGAGGTGTTTGAGAAGTTCGGCGTCGACCCGGCCCGTGTGGTGGATGTGCAATCGCTGGCCGGGGATGGTGTGGACAATGTGCCCGGCGCCCCCGGCATTGGTCTGAAAACGGCGGCCCTGCTTATTCAGGAATACGGCAACCTTGACACCCTTTTGGCCCGCGCGTCCGAGATCAAGCAACCCAAGCGGCGCGAGGCGCTGACCGAGAATGTCGCGCAAATCCTGCTGTCGCGCCAATTGGTTCAGTTGAAACTGGACACGCCCGTTACCGTGACGCTCGACGAGTTGGAGGTGCGCCCCGTCGACCCCGACACCGTGATGAAATTCCTGACCGAGATGGAGTTTCGCACCCTCTCCACCCGCGTTGCGGCCAAGCTGAAAGTGGCTGCCCCGGTGATCGAGGCGACCAAGGGCTATGAGGTTGCCGGTGCCCATGATGAGGCTGCGGCCCAGGACCGTCTGCCCTTCAACCCCGACAGCTATTCCTGCATCCGCGATGCCGCGACCCTGTCCGACTGGATCGCCCGCGCCCGCGACAAGGGATATCTGGCTGTGGATACCGAGACAACCTCACTGGACGAGATGAAGGCCGAAATCGTTGGTATTTCAATGTCTTCGCAGGCCGGTTCTGCTGCCTACATCCCCGTCGGCCACCGCAAGGGCGGCGATCTTTTCGCCGCTGACGCCTTGGTTGAGGGCCAGATGCCGCTGGATGAGGCGCTTGAGCTGCTCAAACCCCTGCTGGAAGACCCCGCCGTTCTGAAAATCGGCCAGAACATGAAGTATGACGCCAAGATTTTCGCCCGGCTTGGCATCAATGTAACCCCGATCGACGACACCATGCTGATGTCCTATGCGATGCACGCAGGCCTGCACAACCACGGCATGGACTATCTGTCGGAAACCTATCTTGGCCATAAACCCATTCCGATCAAAGATTTGATCGGTTCCGGCAAAACCGCCGTCACCTTCGCCCGCGTCGCCATTGATCTTGCCACCCGCTATGCGGCCGAGGATGCGGATGTCACGCTGCGCCTGTGGCAGACCTTCAAACCCAACCTGCACCGGGCAAAGGTGACCACCGTTTACGAAACGCTGGAACGCCCGCTTGTCCCCGTTCTGGCCCAGATGGAAATGGCCGGCATTCAGGTTGACCGCGACACCCTTAGCCGCATGTCCAACGCCTTTGCCCAGAAAATGGCGGGGTTGGAGGCGGAGATACATGAGTTGGCAGGTGGCCCCTTCAACGTGGGTTCGCCCAAGCAGTTGGGTGAAATTCTGTTTGACAAGATGGGCTTACCTGGGGGCGAGAAAGGCAAGACCGGCGCCTATGCCACCGGCGCGGATATCCTTGAAGACCTTGCCACCGAACACAAACTCCCGGGCGTGGTGTTGGACTGGCGGCAATTGTCCAAACTGAAATCCACCTACACCGACGCCCTGCAAGACCACATCAACCCCGAAACCGGCCGCGTTCATACCAGTTATTCCATCTCCGGCGCGGTCACAGGCCGCCTCGCCTCCACCGACCCCAACCTGCAAAACATCCCCGTCCGCAGCGAAGAAGGCCGCCGCATCCGCGAGGCCTTTGTCGCCCCCAAGGGCAAGATGCTGGTATCCTTGGACTATTCCCAGATCGAACTGCGCATTCTGGCCCATATCGCCGACATTCCTGCCCTGCAGGACAGCTTCCGCCAAGGCATCGACATCCACGCCATGACCGCGTCCGAGATGTTCAATGTTCCCTTGGACCAGATGACCTCCGACATCCGCCGCCAGGCCAAGGCAATCAACTTCGGTGTCATCTACGGCATTTCCGGCTTTGGCCTAGCCCGCAACCTGCGCATCCCACGGGCCGAGGCGCAGGGCTTCATCGACCGCTATTTCGAGCGTTTCCCGGGCATCAAGGAATACATGGCCACCACCATCGCCTTTGCCCAGAAGAACGAATTCGTCCAAACGCTGTTTGGCCGCAAGATCCACACCCCCGACATCAACCAAAAGGGCCCCGGTCAGGGCTTTGCCAAACGCGCCGCCATCAACGCGCCCATTCAAGGCACCGCCGCCGACGTGATCCGCCGCGCCATGATCCGCATGCCGGACGCCATCCGCGACCTGCCCGCCAAAATGCTGCTGCAAGTCCATGACGAATTGCTGTTCGAGGTGGACGAAGACGCCGCCCCCGCCCTGATCAAGGCCGCCAAACACACGATGGAAAACGCCGCCCACCCCGCCGTTGACCTGAAGGTACCGTTGATTGTCGAGGCTGGTCAGGGGCTTAACTGGGCGGCGGCGCATTGATATTTCAAACCGCTCAAGTCATCGGACCTGAACGCAGCGCGACGTGTCGCAAACTTACCGCTCTGCTGCCTGATTGGTTCGGGCTGCCAGAATCCAATGCTCGGTACATCGAAGGCGTTGCAGACCTGACCTGCTTTGGGGCCTTCACGGACGAACGGGTCTGCGTGGGTATGGCCGCAACACGGGTACATTTTGCGACCACTCTGGAAATATGGTGGATGGGGGTAGATCCGGTTTTCCATCGGCGCGGTGTGGGGTCAGCTTTGGTCGCGGCGGCGGCCGAACATGCCGACAAAATTGGCTGCAATACCATCGTGCTGATGACCTTAAGTGAGGAAAGTGGCGATCCGGGCTATGCTGGCACCCACCGTTTCTACTTGGCCCAAGGCTTCCGCCCTTTCATCCACGACCACATGGTCGACCCGGAAACACCGCTGATCTGGATGATACGCTCCCTTAACGGCAGCATCGCGATGGCCTAACCTACGACACTTGAGCCCGTAATAGGGGAGAATAGCCGATCATGATCACCACTTGGCCCCAACTCCGCGACTTTGCCCTTGGGCTCAACCTGCCCGAGGTGACCGTGGACTATCCGCACGGCCATGAAAGCCTGAAGGCGCATGGCAAACTGTGGTGCCACTGGTCGCCCTATGTCGATGCCGCAGTATTCCGTGCCGCGCGGGATGAGCGGGAGATGCTTATGGTGGCCGACCCCGAAACCTTTATCCTGCACCCGCATTACGCCAAACATGACTATGTTCTGGTCCGCGCAGGGCGGATTGATCCAGACTGGGCCCGTGCCCGGCTGATTACCCGCTGGCGGGACAATGCGCCCAAGCGGTATCTGCGGGAGTGGGACGCCCGGAATGACTGACCCGATTACCGTCACCACCCCCACTGCGTGGAACGCCTGGCTGGCCGCCAATCCGCAGGCCACCGAGGTTTGGGTGCTGTTCCACAAAAAGGCGACCGGCATCCCCTCGCTGACTTGGGAGGAGGCGGTGATTGAGGCTTTGGCGCATGGCTGGATTGATGGTGTCAAGAAATCGGTCAGTGACACGCAATGGGTTCAACGATTTACCCCGCGCAAACCTGGATCGGCGTGGAGCCAGAAGAATATCGGCCATGTTGAAAAGCTGATCGCCGCAGGCCGGATGACCCCCGCAGGGCAACGGCACATTGACCTGGCCAAGCAAAACGGCCGCTGGGAAAACGCCTATTCCGGCGGCAAGGGTGCTGACCTGCCGCAGGATTTTCTGGACGCTGTGGCGGCCAATCCAAAGGCCGCCGAGGGGCTGAAATTGCTTGATTCCAAGAACCGTTTTGCCATTTATTACCGATTGACCACCGCCAAACGCCCCGAAACCCGGGCCAAACGGCTGGCCGATTACATAGCCTTGTTGGAAAACGGAAAATCGTTGTTCTGATGCCCGGTCCCAATGCGCCCCTGATCACCGTCCGCAACCGCGCTGAATTGCGCGACTGGCTGGCGGCCAACCATGCCACTTCGCCCACCGTCTGGATCGCCACCTACAAACGTCACCACCTTGATTATCTGGCTTGGGAACCCCTTGTTGAGGAGCTTTTGTGCTGGGGCTGGATCGACAGCCTGCCCCGCGCGGTGGACGATGACCGCACTGGCCATCTGGCAGCGCCTCGCAACCCCGCTTCGGCCTGGTCAGCCGTCAACAAGGCCCATGCCGAACGCGCCATCGCCTCGGGTGCCATGACCCCGGCGGGTGCGGCCAAGATTGCGGCGGCCAAGGCGAACGGAATGTGGGATTTCCTGAATGATGTCGAGGCTTTGCTGGACCCGCCCGACCTGACCGCTGCCTTGCAGGGCAGGGCGGCCGAGGTTTGGGCCGCCCATCCCCGTTCGGTGAAACGCGGCACGTTGGAGTGGATCAAGATGGCCAAAACCCCGGCGACCCGCGCCGCTCGGATTGCCGAGGTGGCGGGCAGCGCGGCCCAAGGGTTGCGGCCAAAGATCTTTCGGCGTTAACGGTCGATCCTGACCTGAAAGCAGTTGTTGCGGGCTGACCGGACGTGGACATAGGCCACCCGTGCATCGGCCAACCGTGCCCCGGCCTCGGCCAAAATCCGTACAGTCGGCACAACTGCCCCGGTGCCGTAGACAATCCGGTCATCCGGGCCATAGCCGCGAACGATGTAGTCGGTCGAGTTCAGGATCTCGGGCAGGCCGTCGCCGCCGCCTGCCTCGCACGGGTCGGCACACAGAAAGATCGGCCCCAGTTCGGCATAGGGTTGCGGGGCGGGAAAGGGGCGATGGGCCAGCACCAGCATCGGGGCACCCATGGGGATCATTTGCAGGCAATGGCGGCAGGGATTGCCGTCGCCGTCCGATATGTGGCGTTCCGGGATCTGCCCGTTGGCATCTGGCGCACCCGATTGATAGGCGCGGACGATTTCGGTGGGGATAGGGGTAAAGTGCATCATGTGCTCCTGCTTGGGGATGAACCTTTTTGCACCGGGTTCAGGTGCCGGGCGACCCGGAACCTGCGGGAAGAAGCAGCACCCGGCCCTGATGCAGCGCGGTGGCCGGGGTATCCCCCACATCCCGCACCGGATAGATCGCCAAGGTCTGGAACGCCTGCACCGGCAGGTCGGCACGGCCGATGTCACCGACCAGCACCATGATGCCTTGACCCGCAGCACGCTGCAGAAACGGCAAGACGCGCGTGGCAAGGTCGGGGGCATAGAACAGATCCCCGACAAGGATCAGGTCCACATCCGGTGGTTCACCTTCTGTCAGATCGCCGCACAGTGTCAGCGTCACAACATTCAGCGACGCATTCATCTGCGCCACCTGCCGCGCGACAGGGTCGATGTCCGATGCAAGGACCGATGCCGCCCCCAACTTCAGCGCCGCAATCCCGACCAGCCCGCCGCCTGCGCCAAGGTCAAGCACCCGCTTGCCACGCGCCAGTTCGGGGTTGGCCGCCAGATGGGCAATCAATGCGGCACCGCCGGGCCAAAGATAGGCCCAATAGGGGGCGCTGTCCGTCAGCCGCGAAAGACGGCTCTGAGGTGCAGCGCTGTGGTAGCGCAGCGGCAAAGGGTCGGGCAGCACTGCCACCGGCAAAGACCGGGCGATGCGGGCGGGCAGCCCCTTCAACCGCCGATCAGCCGGCCCATCACCTTGCCGCCCAAGATGTGCAGATGGTAATGCGGCACCTCTTGCATCCCATGCCCGCCCGCATTGGTGATGGCGCGGTAGCCCTCGCCCGGGGCGATGCCCAATAGGGCGCAGACGGCAGCAGCCGTGCGGTGAAAATCGACAATCTCCTCGGCCGAGGCTTCGGCGGCGAAGTGGTCGAACGTCACATAGGGGCCCTTGGGGACGACCAGCACATGCACCGGGGCCTGCGGGTGGATGTCGTGAAAGGCCAGCGTATGGGCGCTTTCCAGCACCGTCTTGTTCGGTATTTCACCGCGCAGGATGCGGGCAAAGATGTTGGTCGGGTCATAGGCATGGGGCATGGGTCAATCCACAAATAGGTATTCGGTTGCCGCGATCTCTCGCGCTTTGTCGACGGGGATATCAAGGAACGTGGCAAGGGGCATGGTGTTTTCATCAACCGTCGCACTTTGTCGGATGCGGAAAAAGCCCGAAAAGCCCGCATCGCGGATACGGTCGCTTTCAAAGCGCACGTCATAGCGGATGGTCGGCAGCAGCCGGTCAATCACCTCGGGCGGGGTGCGTTGCCCTGCCAGACCAACCCGGCGCGCATGGCCGATCAGGTAATCATCCGAGAATTCGCAGTTGATCTCCAACAGCCGCACCTTGGCCTTGTCGTTGTAGAAATCCTGCATCAGGTCGACATTGCCGGGGTCGATGCACAGCATCAGCCCGTCGGTTTGCCAGTAATCAAACAACATCCGCACCAGCGCCCGCCTATGCCGCGTGCGTTTCTCCAGCGTGGTCTGAATACCGCCCAGATCGGGCAGGGGGGTCGAGGCTTCGTTGAACAGATAGTCGACGGCAGGCAGGTTGGTCACCTGTCGTACCCGGTCCACCAACCGCTTGGCCACGTGCCATTTCTTGCAGGTCACGATCAGCAAGGTCCGCTCGCGGCCAAGTGAGCTTTCCGTCTCCCAAAACCGCGGGGCAAAGCGGCGGCCGATCCGGCCACGAGCGGACAGGAATTTGAACAGGCTGCGCCCCTCGCCCGAGATGCCGAAATGGACGCCGGTCGCGACATAAAGCTTGCCCAACCGGTCCTTCATGTCCAACGCATCAGGGCTGATCTTGCGGGCGAACAGGTAATCCTGGCTGACAAGCAGATCGTAGTGGTCGTTGTAAAACGTTACTGGCACGCCGTAATCGGTGAACATCAGGAAGGTCAGGGACCGGCTGCGAATCTCAGGCTCAGGAACCAGATGTCGGACGAGGGTCTGAAAAAACGTCTCATCCGGAATCCAGGTCGTGCGAAAGAAACGCATCACATCGGGACGCTTCTGGATGAAATCCAACAGCCATTCCAGCGTCCGGCGACGCAGACACCACCACTGGCTGCCGATCTGCATCTGAATGTCTGCTGGCACCTTGCGCGTCAGCTTCAGCCGCTGTTGCCAGTTCATCGAGGTGTAGAACAGCTTCTTTTGCGTGCGCTCGTTGAACCAATGCCGGTAGATCAGCCGCTCTTCCTTGATGCCGGTCTTGATCCAGTCGCTGGCAAAAAAGTCGACGCTTTCGATGTAGTCAACTTCATCGATGTCCAGGAAATCATGGGCATATTCGGCTGTCTTGGTGGGCATGCAATCACCCGACAGCATGTAGAAATGCGTAGCACGCGGGAACGCTGCCATCGCGGATTCGATGGCATAGAGCGTGGCCTGCACCAACGACCAGCCGCCCCAACCGCATTTGATGCGCTTGCGGGCAAAGGTGACGGACGGGTTGTTGGCAAGCGCCGCCGTAATGCGCTGAAAATCGGTCCGCTTGGCCCTTGCGTCAAAATGGACCGAGATGAAATCACCCGCTGCCGTCAGACGCTGCGCCTGGGCAATGATCCCCTCCGGGTCCTTGTGGCACAGCAGGATGTAGGCGATTTTTGCCATATTCGAAACAGTTCCGGGTTCTTGGCGATCATTGGTGCTATAAATAGCTTTATCGGACATTGAAAAGACAGAGTTTCTTTGTTCTTTTGCGCACAGTTTTCAGCAGGCTTTGCCAAAGCCGCAACCTGACGCCAAGGAGGCGCTGTTTCATGGGTTTTCCCGGCACCTGGATGACGGAAAGCGAAAGCGTGGTTTACCGCGTGGTGCCCAAATGCGCCTGCTCGACCATCGGTCAGATCATGTTCTATGCCGATCACGGGCGCTTTTTTGACGGCGACATCCATGATGCCCAATCCGGCCTGCACAAATGGTCAATGGAGGCGAGCCAGCCTCGCATTGAAAAGGCGGTCAAGGGTCACAAGGTTTACGCCTTCACCTGCGTGCGCAACCCCTACACGCGTGTGCTGTCCTCGTTTTTCGACAAGATCTGTGGCATTCAGCGCAACGGCAAGCGCTATCGCGGTAATCTGGTTCCCTTGATCATCCAGAAATACGGGATTGATGTCGGCGGTGATGACGGTCAGCAGGAATTTGACCAGATCAAGAGCTTTCGCCGCTTTCTGCTGTTCGTCCGCGATACTGTGCGGTTCAAGAAGCCGATGGAACCCGACATCCACTGGTCAGCCATGTCGGGCCATGTGTCGACCTTCATCGTCAACGGCGGGCGGTACAACAAGATCTTCTTCACCGAGAAATTCGACGAAGGCATGGCCCAGGTCGTTCAGAACATGAAGCCCAAGCATGCGATCGACCTGAAGACCATTCCGCGTTTCAACGAAAGCGAAGGCCACGGCCCGACTCGCGCCCATCCGGTTGAAGCGTACTTTGACGATCTGTCGATGCACCTCATGTGGGAAATCTACAAACGCGATTTCCAGTGTTTCAAGTATGATTTCCATAACCCCGCCAACAAGATGCCCCTGTCCGAGGTGGATCTGGACGAGGTGCATGCCAAACTGGGGGATTGAAGGGCGGGCTTTACTTTTTGGTAATCTGTCCGTAGGATAAAAGGCCTACGGTAATAATTTCGTTCAGGGAAACCTGCTTGAAATCGGCCCGGCGAAGTTGCTGCTTCGCCGGGCTTCCTTTTTCTCGGGGTTAACCCCCGATCCAAAGACGGATGATGGTCACGAGCAGCGTTCCCGCTGCGATCAACACCACCCATTTACGGTAATCGTGTTCGTTCAGTTCAATCACCCCCTTGCACCGCGAAGGGTCGCGGCAGGGCTTGGGTAACATTCAAATTCTATGCAAACTGTTAACGATGACGCTCACGCCACCAGCGCGGCTGCCTTTTTCAGGTCGACCGATACCAGCTGGCTGACACCCTGTTCGGCCATCGTGACGCCAAACAGCCGGTCCATCCGGGCCATTGTCACGGCGTGATGGGTGATCACCAGAAACCGCGTCTCGGTGCGGCGTGTCATCTCATCCATCAGGTCGCAGAACCGGGTGACGTTCGCGTCATCCAGCGGGGCGTCCACCTCGTCCAGCACGCAGATCGGGGCCGGGTTGGCCAGAAAGACGCCAAAGATCAGGGCAAGTGCCGTCAAGGTTTGTTCGCCGCCTGACAGCAAGGACAGGGTCGACAGGCGTTTGCCGGGCGGCTGGCACAAAATTTCCAAGCCAGCCTCCAGCGGGTCATCGCTTTCCACCAGTTGCAGACGCGCTTCACCTCCACCGAACAGATGGGTGAAGAGGGTCGCGAAATTGCTGTTGACCTGTTCAAAGGCCGTCAAAAGTCGCTCACGCCCCTCGCGGTTCAGCCCGGCGATACCGGTGCGCAGCTTCTTGATCGCCTCTTCCAGATCCAGCTTTTCGGCCAAAAGGGTGTCGTATTCGCCGGAAACGGATTTGGCATCCTCCTCGGCCCGCAGGTTCACGGCCCCCAACGCCTCGCGCTGACGTTTCAGGCGTAGGGTTTCGGTTTCAAGATGATCGACCGGCGGCATGCGGTCCGCGTCAGTTTTCAGGGTGTCCAGCAATTGCGGAGGGGTTGACCCGGCATCCTCGGCAATTCGTTCGGCGGCCAGCCGGGTGGCGTCC
>CAMDHB010000013.1 GCA_945897655.1 Pseudorhodobacter antarcticus | reverse complement strand
TGGGCCAAGGACCGGGGTATTCCGGTGGGGCCGGGCCGGGGGTCGGGGGCGGGGTCGCTGGTGGCCTATGCGCTGACCATCACGGACCTTGACCCGCTGCGCTATGCCCTGCTGTTCGAGCGGTTCCTGAACCCCGAGCGGGTGTCGATGCCGGACTTTGACATCGACTTTTGCATGGACCGGCGGGAGGAGGTCATCCAATACGTTCAGGCCAAGTACGGGCGCGACAAGGTGGGGCAGATCATCACCTTTGGCGCGCTGCTGTCCAAGGCCGCGATCCGCGACGTGGGGCGGGTCTTGCAGATGTCGTACGGACAGGTCGACCGGCTGTCCAAGATGATCCCGGTGGAGGGGGTCAAGCCGGTCTCGATCACCAAGGCGCTGGCGGATGAGCCGCGACTACGCGAGGCGGCCAAGGAAGAGATTGTCGCGCGCCTGTTGGAATATGCCAAGGAAATCGAGGGGTTGTACCGCAATGCCAGCACCCACGCCGCGGGGGTGGTGATTGGCGACAGGCCGCTGGACGAATTGGTGCCGCTGTATCAGGACCCGCGGTCCGACATGCCGGCGACCCAGTTCAACATGAAATGGGTCGAGGCGGCGGGATTGGTCAAGTTCGACTTCCTGGGGCTGAAAACGCTGACCGTGATCCAGAATGCGATGGAGTTGCTTGCGCTGCGGGGGGTTGCCTTTGACATCAACCTGATCCCGCTGGATGACAAGCCGTCGTATGAGTTGTACGCGGCGGCCAAGACGGTGGCGGTGTTTCAGGTGGAAAGCAGCGGCATGATGGATGCGCTGCGGCGCATGAAGCCGACCTG
Source organism: Pseudorhodobacter antarcticus (assembly GCA_945897655.1). Classification (GTDB taxonomy): domain Bacteria; phylum Pseudomonadota; class Alphaproteobacteria; order Rhodobacterales; family Rhodobacteraceae; genus Stagnihabitans. Next base: position 21,087 of record CAMDHB010000013.1, on the reverse strand, counting down.
CATCGAGGATATTGTGGCGCTGGTGGCGCTGTATCGTCCAGGGCCAATGGAGAATATTCCGGCCTATTGCGAGGTCAAGAACGGGCTGCGGGACCTGGAGTCGATCCATCCCACCATCGACCATATTCTGGCGGAAACGCAGGGGATTATCGTTTATCAGGAACAGGTGATGCAGATCGCCCAGGTGATGGGCGGCTATTCGCTGGGGGGCGCTGACCTGCTCCGCCGGGCAATGGGTAAAAAGATCGCCGAGGAGATGGCGAAGGAGCGGCCGAAGTTCATTGAAGGGGCTGCCAAGACGCATGGGGTGGGTAAGGAGAAGGCGGGGGAAGTCTTTGACCTGCTGGAGAAGTTCGCCAACTATGGCTTCAACAAGAGCCATGCGGCGGCCTATGCGGTGGTGTCCTATCAGACGGCTTATCTGAAGGCGAATCACCCGGTCGAGTTCATGGCCGCCGTGATGAACTGCGATTTGCATCTGACCGACAAGCTGGCGGTCTACAAGCGCGAGGTGGACAAGCTGGGGATTGTGACGTTGCCGCCGTCGGTAAACGCCTCGCTGGCCAAGTTCACGGTGCTGGATGGGCGGGTGGTTTATGCGCTGGGCGCCTTGAAGAACGTCGGCGTTGAGGCAATGCAAATGATCGTTCGGGCAAGGGACGAGCGGTCATTCGTTAACCTATTCGACTTTGCTCGCAGGGTGGATTTGAAACGGGTTGGCAAGCGTCCGCTGGAGATGTTGGTGCGCGCTGGGGCCTTTGACGAGTTGGACCCGAACCGGGCGCGGGTGTTCGAGGGGCTTGACCCGCTGGTCGCCTATTCTGCTGCGGTGCATGAGGCGGAAGCCTCGAATCAAGTGTCCCTGTTTGGCGAGGCGGGCAATGACATCCAGGAACCGCGTTTGCCGTTCCGGGACGATTGGCAACCTGTGGAGCGGTTGGCACAAGAGCATCAGGCGATTGGGTTCTATCTGTCTGGGCATCCGCTGGATGACTATATGTCGGCGCTGAAGCGGCGGGATGTGAAGACGCTGACCGAGATCACGGCGCTGGCGGAGCGGGGGCCGTTGGTGGCCAAGATTGCGGGCTCAATCTCGGCCAAGCAGGAGCGAAAGTCGGCCAAGGGGAACCGGTTTGCCTTTGTGTCGCTGTCAGACCCGACGGGGTTGTATGAGGTGACGGTGTTCAGCGACACGCTGGAGGCGGCGCGGGATGTGTTGGAGCCGGGGCAGAATGTGGTGCTGACTGTCGAGGCGAATTTGGAGGGGGAGACGCTGAAACTGCTGGCAAGGGCCGCGCAGCCGATTGATCAGGTGGCGGCGGAGGCGGGGGCGCAGGCGCTGCGGATCCATCTGAACCGGGCCGAGGCGGTGCCGTCGATTGCGGCGCTGTTGGCAAGGGTCGAGGGGCGGAACCGGGCGCAGATCACGCGGTGTGTGGCGGATGCGGCGGGGCGCGAGATTGATATCGGCTTGCCCAAGCCGTTCCCGGTGACGCCGCAGATCCGGGGGGCGATCAAGGCGATGCAGGGCGTGGTGATGATCGAGGATATGTAAGGAAGGTGGGCAGATTGCCCATCCTACAAGGGGGTCACCAATGGGGAGGCTTCACGTTTGCCTCGGGCGAACCCTGCCCCTCGCGTTCTGCCTCACGCTCGGCCAATAGACCCACCAGCCGTGTGAGGCGGTCCAACTCCTTGGCCTGGCGGGCCACGACGTCGGACAGGTCGTCGACGGCGCGGGTCAGGTGGGCGATGCGTTCTTCGGTCTCTAGGCTGTTCAAGGAGGTCTCCGCCGCTTGCCCAATGTCGCCCCAAGGGGTAAGGCAATTCCGTCAGTTAAGGAAGGCCCGAGCCATGGCACAGGACAAACAACCCCGCCGCCCCAAGGCCGAACCGCCGAAAGGGTTTCGCGACTATTTCGGCGCGGAAGTGACCGAGCGCAAGGCGATGCTGGATGCGATTGCCGAGGTGTATCAGCGGTACGGGTTTGATCCGTTGGAAACATCGGCGGTCGAGAAGGTCGAGGCCTTGGGCAAGTTCCTGCCGGATGTGGACCGCCCGAATGAGGGGGTTTTTGGCTGGCAGGATGAGGATCAGGATTGGCTGGCGCTGCGCTATGACCTGACCGCACCCTTGGCGCGGGTGGCGGCGCAGTATCGCAATGATTTGCCCTCGCCTTATCGCCGCTATGCAATGGGGCCGGTCTGGCGCAATGAAAAGCCGGGGCCGGGGCGGTTTCGGCAGTTTTATCAGTGTGATGCGGATACGGTGGGGTCGGCCAGTGTGGCCGCCGATGCCGAGATTTGCGCGATGTTGTCGGATGCGTTCGAGGTCGTGGGGATTCCGAGGGGCGATTATGTCGTGAAGGTCAACAACCGCAAGGTCTTGAACGGGGTGATGGAGGTGGCGGGGGTGCTGGACCCGTCCGACCCGGAGCGGTTTGCGGCTGAGCGCGGGATCGTGCTGCGGGCGATCGACAAGCTGGACCGCTTGGGCGATGCCGGGGTGCGGGCGTTGCTGGGTGAGGGGCGGCGCGATGAGAGCGGCGATTTCACCATGGGCGCGGGGTTGTCGGGTGAACAGGCCGAGGTTGTAATGGGCTTTACTTCGGCCCGGCGCGATACTGGGGCGGCGACGGTAGCGCGGTTGCGCGAATTGGTTGGTGCGTCGGTCATGGGGGCCGAGGGCGTGGCGGAGTTGGAGCAGATGGCCGCCTTGCTGGACGCCCAAGGCTATGGCGCGGACCGGATCATTCTGGATCCGGGCGTAGTGCGGGGCTTGGGGTACTATACGGGGCCGGTTTTTGAAGCTGAACTGACGTTTGAGAGTCTGGACGACAAGGGCCGTAAGCGGCAGTTTGGGTCAGTTGCGGGCGGTGGGCGCTATGACGATCTGGTCAAGCGGTTCACCGGGCAATCTGTGCCTGCGACGGGCGTGTCGATTGGGGTTGACCGGTTGTTGGCGGCTTTGCGGGCCAAGGGGCGCACAAGCGGCATGGCGGCGGGTCCGGTGGTCGTGACAGTGATGGACCGTGATCGGATGGCGGATTACTTTGCGATGGCGGGGGAGCTCAGGGCAGCGGGGATCAGGGCCGAGGTCTATCTGGGCAACCCCAAGCAGTTTGGCAACCAGTTGAAATATGCGGACAAAAGGGCCAGCCCGGTGGCGGTTATCCAGGGTGGGAATGAGGCTGAAAAGGGCGTGATCATTCTGAAGGACTTGATCCTGGGCGCGCAGATTGCCCAGAATGCGACCCTGGAGGAGTGGAAGGACCGGCCTGCTCAGGTTGAGGTGGCGCGTGGCGATCTGGTGGCGGCTGTGCGGAAGATGCTGGGATGACCCAGAAACCCGCGATCCGGGCCGAGGGGGCGCGGCTGTTTGCGGCCTTTCAGGCGGCGGGGGCGGTGCCGGTCGAGGCAGATATTCTGCTGCCTGCTGAGACTTTGCTGGACTTGTATGGCGAGGACATCCGGGCGCGGGCCTATGTGACGACCGATCCGTTGCAGGGCGAGATGATGTTGCGGCCCGATTTCACGGTTCCGGTGGTTCAGGCCCATATGGCGCATGGGGCGGACCCGGCGCGCTATTGCTATCTGGGTGAGGTGTTTCGCAAGCAGGAGCATCTGGGGAACCGGCCGTCCGAGTATTTGCAGGTAGGGTTTGAGGTTTTTGACCGGGCGGCCCCGGCTGAGGCGGATGCCGAGGTGTTTGCGCTGTTTGCCGGGCTGCTGGATGGGGTCCGGGCGCGGCCTGTGATGGGCGACATTGGCATTCTGATGGCGGCGGTTCAGGGATTGGACACTACGGCGCGGCGGAAGGCGGCGCTTCTGCGCCACATCTGGCGGCCGGGGCGGTTTCGCCAGTTGCTGGATCGGTTTTCGGGGCGTGCGGCGGTGCCCGAGGCAAGGGCGGCGTTGTTGGAGCGGCTGGCGACGGGCACGCCCGAGGCGTTGATTTCCGCCGCCGGGCCGATGATCGGGATGCGGGCGGTTGAGGATATTGCCGAACGGGCGGCGGCCTTGATCGAGGATGCGGGGACCAAGCCGATTGCGGCCCCGGAGGCTGCGCTGCTGTATGATTTGCTGGGGTTGCAGGCCCCCGCGGAGGCGGCTTTGGCGCATTTGCGGGGGATCACCTTCATGCTGCCCTCGATTGCGCCCGCGGTCGACAATTTCGCGGCGCGGTTGGAGGCGCTGCGGGCACGCGGGGTGGATGTGGCGCGGCTGCCGTTTCAGGCGGGGCTGGGGCGCACGACTATGGAGTATTATGACGGCTTTACCTTCAGCTTTGACGTGGAGGGGTTGCCCGCTGTCGCCTCGGGCGGGCGGTATGATGCCTTGACGGCGGTGCTGGGGCAGGGGCGGTCAATTCCGGCGGTGGGGGGCGTGATCCGGCCCGAGGTTCTGGTGCAGGTGCGGGCATGATCAAGATTGGTGTGCCGTCCAAGGGCCGGTTGATGGAGCAGACCTTCGAGTGGTTTTCGGCCCGTGGGTTGAAGATGCAGAAATCGGGGTCCGAGCGGGAGTATTCCGGCCATGTCGCGGCGGAGGGGGTGGAGTTGGTTCTGCTGTCGGCGGGTGAAATTCCGCGGGAGTTGGCGGCGGGGCGGATTGATCTGGGGGTAACCGGGTCTGACCTGGTGCGCGACAAGTTGGCGGATTGGCAGGTGCAGGTGTCCGAGGTGGCGGCCTTGGGGTTTGGCCATGCCGATTTGATCATCGCGGTGCCAGCGGCCTGGATTGACGTCGACACGCTGGACGATCTGGACGCCGCTGCGGCCGCGTTTCGGGTGCGGCATGGGCACCGGTTGCGGATTGCGACCAAGTATCACCGGTTGGTGCGCGATTTCCTGACGGCCTACGGGGTGGCGGATTATCAGTTGGTCGACAGTCAGGGCGCGACTGAGGCGACGGTCAAGAACCTGACCGCCGAGGCGATTGCCGACATCACCTCATCCGGCGAAACGTTGCGGGCGAACCATCTGAAGGTGTTGTCCGACAGTCTGATCCTGCAATCGCAGGCCATGCTGTTCCGGTCAGCCTTGTCCACCTCAGCCGAGGTGGATGCGCTGCTCAGGCGGCTTTCTGGCGGCTGACGAGGGCAACGCCGATGGCGGCAAGGGCCATGCCGGCCCAGCCGAGGGGTGGCATGACCTCGCCCAGCAGGGGCCAGGCGAACAGTGCGGACAGGGGCGGGACAAGGTAGAAGAGGGCGGAGACGCGGGAGACCTCGCCCGCGCGGATCATCGCCAGTAAAAGCGACATGGCAAGCAGGGAATTGGCGACGACGAGGTAGAAGAGGACGGCGGCGAATTCCCAATTCCAGACGATGACGAAGGATTCTGACGCCCATGCCATGGGCACGCAGAAGGCTGCGCCGACGGCATATTGGATGAGGTTGGAGGTGATCGGGTGGTGGGTGACGCCAAAGCGTTTTTCCCACAGGGTGCCGCTGGTGATGCCCAAGAGCGCGAAGGCGGAGCAGATAATGCCGAACATCCCCTCGGATGCGACGGACTGGCGTGACAGGATCACCAAGGCGGCCCCACCCAGACCCAAAGCCAGACCAGCCCAACCCTGGGCCGAGATGCGTTCGCCCACAAAGCGCGGGGCGATCAGGGCGACGAGGATGGGTTGGAGGCAGACCACGATGGCGACCGCGCCCGCCGAGGTGCCGGATTTGAAGGCGACATAGCACAGGCCAAAGTAGACGACCTGGATCAGGAACCCGACAACCGCCACATCGACCCAAGCCCGCCATGTGCGCGGAAGGGGTGGACGGATCACGGCCGCCAGGGGCAGCAGGATGACCAGCACCAGCACGTAGCGCATGGCCAGCAGGGTCAGGGGTGGGGCATGTTGCAGGCCAAGCTTGGCTATGCCGAAGCCGGCGGACCACAAGAGCAGGAATATGACGGGGGCGGCGATCAGCCAGAGGGGGCGCGACATGGGCGCATCAGTCCCTGATTTCAGTGCGGAAGGAAAGGCCCTCACGCGTCTTTGGTCGGCTAGCGGTTGACCCGTGCCACCTTGGCCTTGAACCGCGCCTCCATGGCGGCGTCGCCTTCCGCCGTGCCGTCGTGCCAGGAGCCAAACAGCTTGTCCAATGGCATCAGACCGTCGCCGTAATTCACCTCGAAATGCTTGTGGTGCAGGTAGTGGGTATAGGCGTGGGTATCGAGGCCCCGGGTTTCGGTCAGTTCGATCTTGTCAAAACCGATATGCCCCACGACTGCGCCAAAGCCGGAATAATGCAGGCCATAAAGCGCCACGATGGGGTTGGAGGGGATGACGAAGTGAATGAGGCAAGAGGAGAAGTAGAGCAGTTGTTCCACAGGATGCATCGACAGCGATGACCACGGGCTGGGGTTGACCGAATGGTGGTGGACCGAGTGGATTTGTTTATAGAGGAAGGGCGTGTGGATCAGGCGGTGGACGCAGTAGAAGTGGAATTCGTGCCAGATCGGCACGCAAAAGCCCAAGGCCAGCAGGTAGATGGGGTTCTCGGCAAAGGTCAGGGTCAGGCCGTAACCGTTGGCGGCGGACCAGCCGATCAGGCATTGAAAGGCGGTCCAGATTGGCACTCCGCTGCCCAAAGAGCGCAGGATGCCTTCGGCATTCTGGCGGCCGAACCAGAAGGCGGGGTTTGTTGTGTCGCCGGGGAATTTGCCGTTGTATTTGAAGCGGTTGGCCTGACGGCGTTTGAGGTAGAGCGGTATTTCGAGGCTTGAGTAAAACACGGTGACGGCAACCAGATTGAGGGCGAGGATCTGCAGGACCCATCCCCATTGCCAAGTCGTCATGGCCGCAACATCGGGAAAGAACCACGTCCAGAACACCGCTGCGCTGACCATGAACAGCACATTCCACGGCAGGAAATAGCCCGGCAGCCAACCCGGCAATTTGGCCAGTTGTGGCGGCAGGCGGAACAGGGGTGAGGTGACGAGGGGCGCATTGGGCACCCAATCGCCGCGTTTGTTGCGTTTGCCGGTTGTCAGGTCGTCCATGTCACCCCCATTTGCCGCAAACCCCATGCGCCGACCTGCTGCACCTTGTCATCGCGGCCCGACAGGGGACCGGGGCGGAAGAGGACTGAGGTGAGCGCCTTTTGTTGATCTTCGAGTATCCCCACATCCTCCCGCCCAACAGCCTCCCACCGGTGTTCGTAGAGGCGGCGGTTTTCGGCGAAACCGGGCAGGGAGAGGGAGCTTTCCGGGAAGCAGCCGCCGATTTCCAGCCGGGACTGGTTGGCGCTGATGGGGGTCACGTTCAGCCACCACAGGCAATCCTGGGCCACGGCGAATTGCAGGGTGGGGTGGATGACGGTGAAATAGGTGCCTTCGCGGGCGTCATCGTCCAGCCCTTCGATCGTGGGCAGGGGCGGCGTGTCGGCGTTCATCGTGCCGATAGAGCGGCGGGACAGGACCTGCATGCAAAGCCAATCGCCGGTGGCTGGGATATCGCGCTGGGTCTGGGCGCCGACGGTATCGCGGTGGACGATGCCGGTGTGATAGGTCTCCATCGCGTTTTCAAGGATCAGTTTCCAGTTGCAGTTGGGTTCCAAGGTCACCGACCAGACGTGGCGCATCTGATCCAGACGGTGGCTGGCCATGCGCTGCGGCAGGTCGCCCAAGTGGTCCAAGAGCGGTTTCTGGGGGGCGAAATTGGCAAACAGGAAGCCGGCCCACTCCTCCAACGCCACGGGGACCAGACCGTTTTCGCGGCGGTCGAACCCTTCCGCATCGGCCATGTCGGGGCAGCCGTAAAGGCGGCCGTCGCTGAAATAGCTCCAGGCGTGATAGGGGCACATGATGCGGGCGCCGGTGTTGCCCTGGCCTTTCAGGAGGAGCGAGCCACGGTGGCGGCAGTAGTTGGCGAAGCAGCGCAGGGCCATGTCTTGGCCGCGGACGAGGATGATCGGTCCGCCAGGGGTGTCGAAGGTGCGATAGTCACCGGGGTTGGGCAGTTGTTCCGTGCGACACAGGAAGAACCAGTGTTTGAGGAACAGAGCCTCACGCTCCAGTGCGAATATCGCGGGGTCGGTGTAAAGGACCGAAGGCATCGATTTGGCCCGGGCCAGGGGGGCGAGGGCGTCTTTCAGGGCGTCGGAATGGGGGTGCAGGGCGTTCATCGGCGGGCCTGTGCTGGTTGCATGGCCAGCCTAGCAAGGCTGGGGCGGCCTGTCAGGTGCAAATCACCCGCTCCATCCGCGCCACGATATCGGCCATGTAGTCGGTGTCATAGCCGCTGTCGTTTTCCAGAACGGAAAAGAACACGGCGACTCGGCCCGTGGTCATATCGACCATCAGGAACTGCCCGCCATAGCCGCCATGGCCGATCCAGCGGCCATTGGTCATGACGTGGTTGGCATAGCGGACCGCGCCGCGTTTGGGGCCGAGTTTCAGGGTGGGGCGGGTCAGGGCGGCATCGGTGAAGTCGGCGGACCCAACCGTGGGGCCGAACACGGCTTGTCCTCGGCGGGCGAGGAGCAGGCCGAAGCGGGCCAGATCGCGGGCGGACAGGCACCCGCCGCCGGAAAAGGCGGGGTGCAGGTCGGGACTGAGGGCCATGTGGATGGCGCCCTCATACCCCGCCGCATCGGCAATCGCCTCCATCCGGGCGGGCAGGTTGACATGCGCGGCGGCGAGCAGGGTCAGAAGATCGGTGTTGGCGGATTTGTACTGGGCATAGCCGGTGCGGTTGGTGAGGTCGGTGCCGGTCAAACTGGCGACAAAGTCGTGCAGGGTGGGTTCGGCTTGGGTATCGGGGGGCAGGCGGAAGGCAATCGCCTGCTCCTCGGCATAGCAGCCGGCGAAGGGGTCGGCGTATTCTTCCGAGAAGTCATTTTCGACATTCATGTCGAGGACGTCTTGCAGAGTGGCGCGGTCATAGGCGGTGCCGACCCAGGGCAGCAGGGTGCCGATGCGGTCTGACAGGTTCAGCCTGCCCGCAGCGATGAGTTCGCCGATGATCAGGTGGATGTGCATCTTGGAGATGGATTGCACCGAATGGGGGCGGTCGGTGGCGAAATCGGGGGCGGCGGAGGCGTGGAGGAGGGCGTTGCCTTGGGCCACGACAAGGGCGGAAAAGGGGAGCAGGGTGGTCAGGCCGCTGTCAGTGACGCGGGCGGTCAGGGCGGGGTCATCGGTGGGGATCAGGTCCAGCACGCGGCGGGAGCGGACGGTCATGGTGCGGCGGAACAGAAGGTGGGCGTTGTGAAAGCCGTGGCGGCGGGCGGTGGGTTGGTTCCAGCCCTGCTTGTTGTCGGCGCCCACGGTCAGGGCGGGGTTGGGGTGGCTTTGCAGCATCGTCATTCCTCCATCGCTTGGACCAGGGCATCGACCACCCAAGTGCCGGTTTCGCAGACGAACAGGGGGTTGATCTCGATTTCCGCAAGGGTGGCGGATTGGGTCTGGAAGGCCAAGGCCAGTTTGGACAGGGTTTGCACCAGTGCGGGCATATCAGCAGGGGCGGACCCGCGATAGCCGGTCAGCAGGGGATAGATGCGCAGGCGTTGCAGGGCGGCCTGGATATCGGCGTTGGTGGCGGGCAGCAGCAGGGTTTCGGCGTCGTCCAGCAGTTCAACCAGCACGCCACCCGCGCCAAGGGTCATCACCAGCCCGAACTGGTCATCGCGGCGCAGGTTGACCAGCAGTTCGGCCACGGGGCGGGGGGCAAGGGCTTCGACCAAGAAGCGGTCGGTGACGGCTTGAGGGTCATGGGCGGTGACGGCGGCGCGCATTTGGGTGACGGCTTGGGGCAGGTCGGTTGGGGCTATGGTGACGGCGCCAGCCTCGGACTTATGGGCCAGGCGGGGGCCCATCATTTTCAACGCGACCTTGCCACCAAGGCGGGCGGCGGCGGCGGGGACGTCTGCGCCGCTGACCACGTCGCCCTGTGGGATGGGTATGCCAAAGGGGTGCAGGCGGGCCTTGCCCTCAGCCTCATCCAGCAATTTCAGGGGTTTGGCGGGGGGCAGGCGGAGGAGGGGGGCAGGGCGCGGGCGGCGGCGCGCTTCGGCCCACAGGATGGCGGCGCGCATGGCGCCCAGCGTTTCGGTCAGGCCCTGCATTGGTGCGACACCTTGGGTCACCAGCCAGTCGCGGGTGGCGGGGTCGATGTTTTCGGGCAGGGTGGCGCAGATGGCGGCGGGGATGCCGCGCGCCTTGGCGGCGGCGATGAAGGCCCCGGCATCGGCGCGGTAGTAGCCCAAGGATTCGTCCAAGCCTGCCGCCGGGTAATCTTGCACCAAGACCGCCGCATCGGCCTGCACGCCGTGGATTGCGGCGGCAAAGACCGGGCCGGTGCGGGCCGGGTCGCCCCAGATGGGGGTGGTGTAGTCGAGGGGATTTGAGACGGTGGCAATGGGCGGAAGCAGGGCGGTCAGGTCGGACTTGGCTGCGGCATCAAAGCCCGGAAAGCCCAGACCGATGGTTTCGGCATGATCGGCCAGCATGGTTGCCCCACCACCCGAACAGGTGAAGCCTGCGACCCGGTTGCCCTGTGGTGCGCCTGCGACGGTCAGGAATTTCAAGGTTTCCAGCAATTGCGCAGGGCTTTTGACGCGGATCACCCCGGTGCGGGCGAATAGGGCGTCGAACAGGTCATCGACGCCCGACAGCGACCCGGTATGGCTGACCGTCAGGGTGGCCCCGATGGCGGATGAGCCGGTTTTCAGCGCGACCAAGGGGATGCCACGGTCGAGCGCCCTGAGGGCCGCATCGGCAAAGCGGGGCACGTCGCGCAACCCCTCGATATGCATGCCAATGGCGCGGACGGCGGGATGGTCGATCAGGTGGTCGACAAAATCCTCAAGGCTGAGGACGGACTGGTTGCCGCAAGAGATCATGTGAGTCAGGGGCAGGCTGCGCTGCGACATGGTGATATCGGAACTGAGCATGCCGCTTTGAGTGATGATGGCCGCGCCATAGCCCGGACAGGTGCCGCCGTGGGCAAAGGGCCACATCGCGGCGCGGTCAAGGTAGTTCAGGACGCCGTAGCAATTGGGGCCGACGAGGGCCAGATCGCCCGCCGCTGCGATCAGCGCAGCCTCCAGTGCCGCGCCCTCGGGTCCGGCTTCGCGGAAGCCTGCGGTATAGCAGACGATCCCGCCTGCGCCCATTTCGGCCAGTCGGGCGGTGGTGGCTATGGCGGCGGCGGCGGGTACGGCCAGAAAACAGCCGTCCGGAGCTTCGGGCAAGTCATCGACACTGGCAAAGCAGGGATGTCCGCCCATGCTGGCGCGTTTGGGGTTCACCGGCCAGATCTGGCCCTGATACCCCATGCGTTCGGCCTCACGAATCGCCACCTCGGCATCCCGCCCGCCGATGAAGGCGATATGGCGGGGTGACAGAAGGCGGGTCAGGTTTGGGTTGCTCATGCGCCAAGGGGCCTTAGAATCGACCTTGTGATGATATGACGCTGAATCTCGGATGTGCCATCCCAGATCCGTTCCAACCGGCTGTCGCGCCACAGGCGTTGGATCGGCATCTCCTCCATCAACCCCATGCCGCCAAAGATTTGCACGGCGTCATCGGCGACCTTGTTCAGCATTTCGGAACAGAACACCTTGACCATCGAGACATCGGCATCGGTCAAACGCCCCTCCTCGGCCCGCGTCACGGCGTCGGCGACCAGCAGGTCGCCCGCGCGCAGACCGATGGCCATGTCAGCCAGTTTGAAGCCGGTTGCCTGAAACTGGCCGATGGGCTGGCCGAATTGCTTGCGGTTGGCGGCCCAGTCGGTGGCAAGGCCGATGATCCGCTCGGCCTTGCCGCAGCAGCAGGTGCCGACCCAGACGCGGCCCATGCCAAGCCATTGACCGGCGAGTTCGAACCCTTTGCCCTCTTCGCCCAAGACCTGCCCCTGCCCAAGGCGGACATCGGTGAAGGACAGTTGGAAGGTTTTGTAGCCGCGATAGCTGACCGATTTGTTGCCCTCGCGGATGTCAAAGCCGGGGGTGCCGACGTCGACAAGGAAGGCGGTGATGCGCTTGCGGGGGCCGCGTTTGGTGTCGTCATAGCCGGAGACGGCAAAGACGATGGCGAAATCGGGCATGCAGGGGCCGGAGATGAAGTGTTTGGAGCCGTTCAGGATCCAGTCGTCGCCATCACGGCGGGCGTTGGATTTCATGCCCATCGCGTCGGAGCCGGCTTCGGGTTCGGTCAGGGCGAACAACTCGCGCTTTTCGCCGCGCACGGCGGGCATGAGGTAAGTGTCGATCTGGTCGCCCTGACAGGCCAGCAGCAGTTCGGTGGGCCGCCCGATCCAGGAATGCAGGGCGTGGCTGGTCTTGCCATACTCGCGTTCGACCAGTGAGGTGGCCCGCATCGACAACCCGCCACCCCCCACCCGTTCGGGCATGTTGGCGGAGTAAAGGCCCGCCGCCTTGGCCCGCGTCTCGATCTGGCGGCCAAGGTCTTCGGGGACCGTGCCGGTGCGATCGACCATCTCTTCATGCGGGAAAATCTCGGCCTGCATGAAGGCGCGGACGGTGTCCAGAAGCAGGTCGGTTTCGTGTTTATCCATGCTTTAGCCCCTTTGCCCGGGCCCTTGCGGCCAAGGCCCAAATCAGAAATGCGACGAGGGTGACGACCATCAGCACCACGGCGGCGGCGGCGACGGTCGGGTCGGTGTTTTCGCGGATGCCGTTCCACATGCGGCGCGGCAGGGTGTAAACGCTGAATTTCGACAGGAACAGCGTCACGACGATTTCGTCCCAGGACGAGATGAAGGCGAAGACCGCCCCGGCCATGACGCCGGGTTTGATGCCGGGCAGGATGACCCGGCGCATCGTCGTCCAGCCCGAGGCGCCAAGGCCGCGGGAGGCCTGTTCCAGCCGCACATCGAACCCGGCGAGGGAGGCTGAGACGGTGATGAGGACGAGGGGGGCTGCCAGCACGGTATGGGCCAGAATCAGGCCGGGGTAGCTGTCGATCAGGCCCAAGGGCACGAACAAGCGATAAAAGGCCATGGCGGCGATGATGGGGGGGATGACCAAAGGCAGCAGCAGAACGGCCCGCATCACCTCACCCGCCTTGGACGACACCCGCCACAGGCCGATGGCGCAGAGGGTTCCGGTGGCGGTGGCGAGGAGAGTGGAGGCGACGGCGATGACCGTGCTTTGCCAGAAGCTGGACATCCATTCGGCGCTGCCGAAGAGTTTGCGGTAGTGTTGCAGGGACAATTCGTCGGTCGGGAAGGACAGGAAGGTTTTGGACGTCAGCGAGACGGGGATGGCGACCAAGGCGGGTGCGACCAGAAACACCAGAAGGACCCAGGCGAGGGTGGTGTTCAGGCGGGCGGTTGTGGAGGGTTTCATGTTCGCGCCCCCCCGAAAACGGTGGACAGTTTCATGAAGCGGGACATCAGGAACAACAGCGCCAGCACGCCGAATAGTAGAAGCGCCGCAAGCATGGCCGCCGTGCCCCAGCGCAGGGTGATCAGCACTTGGACCGAAATGTATTCGGCCACCATCAGCACCTTGCCCCCGCCAAGGACGGCCGGGACGACATAGAAGCCTAGGTTGATGATGAACACCAAAAGCGCCGCTGCCACTACGCCGGGCCGGGTGAGCGGCAGATAAACCCGCCAGAACGTCTGCGCCCCCGTGGCCCCTAACGACCGTGAGGCGGAGACTACCCGCCCATCCATAGCCTGCATCGAGGCGAGGATCGGCAGTACGGCATAGGGCACCATGTAGTGGACCATGCCGATCAGCACGCCCAGTTCGTTGCGCATGAAGGCGATGGGTTGGGAGATGACGCCAATCGCCTCCAGCCCGTTATTCACAAGGCCATTGCGGCCGAGCAGCATCAGCCACGAAAACGTCCGCACCAGAACGGATATCCAGAAGGAGACGAGCAGAAGGCTCAGCATCCGTTTGCGGTCGCTTTCGGCGGCGTGGACCATGGCATAGGCGATGGAATAGCCAAGGATCACTGAAATCACGGTGCAGATCACGCAGATCCGCAGGGTCGTCCACAGGATCTTGCCCAGACTGTCCGAGGTGAAAAGGGCGGCATAGTTGCCAAGGCCGGGTTCAGGGTCGGTCACGCTGAGCCAAAGGATGTTGACAATCGGCCCCAGAAACAGCGCCACGACCAATGCCAAGAGAGGCAGCACAAGCAGCCATCCGGCGTTCAGTCTGGGGCGGGCAGGGGTCACGTCATACCTTTCAAGGGTATGCCCCGGCGGCGGTAACCGCCGGGGCAGGGGGTCAGCTGATCGCCTCAAGGAAGGCGTTGACGGCCATGTCGGTATTCTCGCCCCACCAGGTCGGGTCGTTCAGGGCGATGCCGGGCATGTTGGCGGCAGAGGTGATCGAATAGGGTTGATCGGCCTCGGCCAAGGCGGCAATCGCCTCGGGGTTGGTGGGGGTCATGCCAAGGCAGGCAAACAGGTCCAACTGTGCCGGAACCGATTGGGCGGTGGCGATGAACTTCATCACCGCCGGGCCACCCGGATTGCCCTTGGGCACGATATAAGCGCCGGGCATGGCAAGGGCCTGGTTCATCACCATCTTGTAGCGGCCATTCGTCTCCATCTCGATCGAGCGGCCACGGTTCTGCCAGATCATGCCCATGGAAACCTCGCCATTGACGATCATCTGCTGTGCTTCGGAGCCTGCACCCCAATAGATCGTGTCGGCCTTGATCGCCTTGATCTTGGCAAGCGCGCGGTCCATGTCGATGGGGTAAAGCGCATCCTTGGCAACGCCATCCGCCATCAAGGCTGCCTCCAGCGAGCCGTTTGCCCATTTGTAGAGCGAGCGGGTGCCGGGGAATTTGGCGGTGTCAAAGAAGTCGGCCCAAGAGGTGGGCGCGCCGTCCGGGTAAGCCTCAGTGTCATACATGAAGGCATAGCCGTAAAGGATGATCGAGATGCCATGCTCCAGCGCATAGCCGTCGATGGTCTTGGTCTTGTCCACGACGGTGTAGTCGATGGGTTCAAGGTGCCCGGTCTTGCCAAGGGCCACGGCGTCAAACAGGTCGGCGTCACAAACATCGGCGGTGACATTGCCTGAATCGACCATTTCCTTGATCTTGCCCTGCAACGGACCCGAGGTGTCGAATTTCAGGGGCATTCCGGTTTCGGCGGTGAAGGCATTGCCGATGGCGCTGGTGTGGCACTGTTCGGACTGGCCGCCCCAGTTCCACATCACAATTTCGCCCGCCGCAGCCTCGGCCCGGCCTGCCAGCACGTTGGCACTGGCAAAGCCCGCCATGCCGCACAGGGCCAGAAATGTCCGCCGCTGCATTCGGCCCGCCTGGAAGGCCTGCGCCCCCTCCAGCAGAGTTTCGCGCAAGAACTGTTTGTCGTGCATTCTACGTTCCTCCTGGTTGGTTGGGCGTTTTCGCCCCTTTAGTTTGCCGTGTCGTCAGCCGTCCAGCCGCACTGCGGCGGCGTCGGTCCAGTTCAGGTCCACGTCTGTGCCTGGGGGCAGGGGATCGCCCCCGCGCCAGGCATCAACGTCCACCTCGATCGCCTCACCCCCCGGCACAGTGACCTGATATTTCAGGACCGCGCCGAAATAGGCCATGTCGCGCACCTGACCGCGCAGCCGGGCCGGGCCGCTGCCTGCGGGGGATAGGTCGATCTTTTCCGGCCGCAGCGCGTAGACAGCGCCGCCCTGCCGCAGGAAATTGCTTTTCCCCAGAAAGCTTGCGGCAAATTCGGTGCGGGGGTTCTGGTACAGGTCCGACGGCGTGCCGACCTGTTCGATGCGGCCATTGCGCATGATCACGATACGGTCCGACATCGACAGCGCCTCTTCCTGATCATGGGTCACATAGACAAAGGTGGTGCCGACTCGGCGGTGAATGTCTTTCAACTGGGCCTGAACCTCGATCCGCAGCTTTTTGTCCAAGGCGCCCAAGGGTTCATCCAGCAGCAGGACGGGTGGCGCAAAGCACAAGGCGCGGGCAAGGGCCACGCGCTGTTGCTGGCCGCCCGACAGTTGGCCCGGCATCCGGTCGCCCAGGGTGGTCAGTTGGACAAGGTCCAGCATTTCGTCCACACGGGCCGCGATTTCGGCGCGGGAGCGGTGGCGGACGGACAGGGCGTAGCCCACATTGTCGCGGACGGTCATGTGGGGGAACAGGGCATAGCCCTGAAACACCATGCCAAAGCCGCGCTTTTCGGCGGGCATCGCACCGATCGAGGTGCCGTCGAGCAGGATGTCGCCTGATGTCGCCTCCTGAAACCCGGCGATCATCATGAGGAGCGTGGTCTTGCCTGACCCGGATGGACCCAAGAGGGTCAGAAACTCACCCCGTTGGATTTGCAGCGAGACATTGTCCACCGCCGTCACCGGGCCGTACCGCTTGGTAAGCTGGGTCAAGTGCAGGCTGCCGGGGGCGGTGGGGGTGGTCATGCGGCGTCGGCGCCCCGCAGTTTCAGCTTGTTGCGCGCCTCTTGCGGGGTCAGGACGCGGGCACCCATGCGGGTGATGATGCCGATGACGCGTTCGACCAGTTGGGCGTTGGTGGCAAGGACACCACGGTCCAGAAACAGGTTATCTTCCAGCCCCACCCGCACATTGCCGCCCAAGGCAACCGCAGCCGCCGCCATGGGCATCTGCATCCGGCTGATGCCGAAACTGGCCCAGCTGGCGCCCGGGGGCAGGTGTTCCTTCATCGCCTTCATCGTCTCGACCGTCTGGTCGGCACCCCAAGGGATGCCCAGACACAGTTGATACATCGGTGGATCGGCCAACAGCCCCTCGGCCTGCATGGCGCGGGCAAAGCGGATGTGGCCGAGTTCGAAAACCTCCAACTCAGGTTTGACGCCCCACTCTTTGGTCAGGGCGGCCATGCGCCGCAGGATCGGCGGGGTGGAGATGTAGATGCTGTTGTCATTGCCAAAGTTCAGCGTGCCGCAGTCCAGCGAGCAGATCTCGGGCAGGCAATCCTTGACATGGGCCAATCGTTCATCGGGGCCGACCATGTCGGTGCCGGGGCCGGGCATGGCCCAGTTGTCGTCAGAGGGCGTCCAGTCGCCGCCCATGCCCGCCGTCAGGTTGATGACGACATCGGTGCCGCTGTCGCGAATGCGGTCCACCACTTCCTTGAACAATTTGGGGTCACGCGACCCCTTGCCCGTCACCGGGTCACGGACGTGGATATGGGCGCAGGAGGCGCCTGCCTTTGCCGCCTCGATCGCCTCGCGGGCAATCTCGGCTGGGGTCACGGGCACGTGTTTGCTTTTGCCCACAGTATCGCCCGCGCCGGTCACGGCACAGGTAACGACCACGTCGAAATTCATCCTCGATCCCCCGCTGATTTTCCTTATCTTGGGCGCTGAATCCGACTTTCCTACCAGTAATTCGACTGATAGCGTTCCCACATGTCGAAAATTCGTACCTCGGACCGCCCCCCACCCCCTGCGCCACGCCACCGGGTTTCTGGGGAAACCCCTGTGCCGGAGCGGGTATCGTTCCTGATCGTGCCCCGGTTCAACATGGCAACGCTGATCACGATGATCGAGCCGTTGCGGATTGCGAATTACCTGGCGCCCTATCCCTTGTATCAGTGGGATATCCTGTCGCTCGACGGGACCGACATCCCCGCCAGCAACGGGTTGTCCATCGCGGCCTCCCCCCCCGCTGACCGCAACCGCCGGGGCGAGACGGTGTTTGTGTTGGCCAGTTGGGGCGCCGAAAGCTATGCCAACCGCGATTCGGTGTCGTGGATCCGACGTCAGGCGCGGGAAGGGGTGCGGATCTGTTCGGTGGAACTGGGCTGTTATCTGGTCGCTAAGGCGGGGCTTTTGTCGGGGCGCAAGACGGCCACGCACTGGTCCTGGGCGCCGGGATTTCAGGAGCAGTTTGCGGGTGTCCCGGTTGTGGAACAGTTGTTCACATTGGACGATCATGTAATGACCTGTGCAGGCGGGCTGGCCGGGGTCGATCTGATGCTGCGGTTGATCGCCGATGGTCATGGCGAGGGGATGGCGGGTGAGGTGGCAGATCAGATGCTGCATAGCCCGATCCGCCCCGCCACGGCGCCGCAGCGACGGACGTTGGGGCAGGGCATCGACACGCTGGCCCCGGTGGTGCGGCAGGCGATCACGCTGATCGAGCAGAATATCTCTGAACCGCTGACCGTGCCCGAAATCGCCGCTGCGCTGGGCGCGTCGCAGCGCCAGTTGGAACGGCAGTTCCGGCACAACATCGGCTGCACCATCGTGCAGTTCGGCGCGCTGTGCCGGTTGCAACATGCGCGGGTGTTGTTGATTTCGACCAAGCTGAGCGTGCGGGACATCGCCGCCGCGTCAGGGTTCAACACCCTGTCCCATTTCGCCCATGCCTTTGGCAAATGCTTTGGCCGCCGTCCCAGTGACTATCGGCAGGCCTGGCCATCCGAGGATAGTACGCCGAGTTGGCCGGGTACCCTGGCGGCGTTTCTGGAAACCTTGCAGCACAGGCACAAGACGAAGGCGGGGTGATTTCCGGATTGGCTGGCCCCCTAGGGCCTGCCAACGCGCCGTGGTTCAATATACCGCCCGGTCGCCAAAGCGATCCGGGCAGCGCCTGACCTGCCCTTGGGCAGGCGCTTCTCGCCCGCCCCAGGTCAGGCGCTGCCCTTTGATATCACGTGCTGACGCAGTTATGCGGAACCGTTCCCGGATGAGCGGGGCCAAAGGTCCCCCGGACCTTTGGCTTAACCCGCCCAACCCAAAGCCTAGCCCGCCCGCACATCCCGCAAAGCCCGCGTCACGGCGACAATCTCGCGGTCGCGCTTCGCGGCCAGTTCCTCGAAATGTCGCCCGGCGGCGATGTCGTTGCAGCCGTCCACCATCCTGTCGCGCAACTCTTGCGTCAGTTCCGGCGCATCAAGCCGCGTCCAGGGCCATTTCAGCGCGGGGCCGAACTGGTCCAGATTGGTCGCCATACCGCCCTCGCCGCAGGCCACGTGAAAGGCCATGCATTGCCCCTGCACCATCAACCGCGCAGCCGGGCCGTTCATCAGGGCGTTGTCGATGTCGTCGGGCGTCGCCTCGCCATTGGCCACCATATGGAGGGCCTCGCGCCACAGCGCCTCTTGCAGGCGGGTCGCGACGAACCCCGGGATTTCCTTTTTCATCGCCAGGGGGGCCTTGCCTGCCACCTTGTAGAACGCCACGGCCCAATCGACTGCCGCCGGATCGGTCGCCTTGCCACCCACGATTTCCACCAAGGGCAGCAGGTACGGCGGGTTGAACGGATGACCGATCACGGTGCGCTGTGGGGTCGGGCACAGCGCTTGTATCTGCGTCATCATCAGCCCCGAGGTCGAGGAGGCAATCACCACATCCGGCGACACCAACTCGCCCAGCCGCTGATACAGCGCCCGCTTGATGTCCAGACGCTCGGGTGCGCTTTCCTGAATGAATTCAGTACCCTTCACTGCATCGGCCAGATCGTCGGTGATCCGCAGGCGGTCTAACGACGCCCCCTCGGCCAACCCCAGGGCGGTCAGACTGATCCAGGCGGTGTTGATCACTGACATAAGGGCAGGTGCTTCGGACATCGAATGGACATAGGCGGTCACGTCATAGCCGCGCGCCAGAAAATGCGCGGTCCAGCCGCCGCCGATGGGCCCCGCGCCGATCGAGGTGACGCGGGTAACGGTTGTGGGATCAGGATACATGTCAGCGCCCTTTGAACTGGGGATCACGTTTTTCAACAAAGGCCGCCACGCCCTCTTTGGCGTCGTCCGAGGCCAGCATGGCGCGGTAGGTTGGGAGGTCCCCGGTGCGCATATGGGCAAAGGCGGCTTGCAGGGGCTGGCCCTGAATGGCGCGCTCCACCTCCTTGACGGTCTGCATGGCCAGGGGAGCCGAGGCGGCAATCTGGTCGGCCCATTCCCGCGCGGCGGCCATCTCGGTTCCCTTCGGGACCACCTTGTTCACCAGCCCGTAGTGCGCAGCTTCCTGAGCCGTCATGCGACGGCCAAGAAGGAACATCTCATTGGCAATGTTGCGCGGGATCAGGCGGGGCAGGCGTTGCAGGGCCCCGGCATCGGGCACAATCCCAAGGGGCATTTCGGGCAGGCCAAAGGTCACATGATCGCCGGCGATGATCAGATCGCAGGACATTGCAATTTCGAACCCCCCGCCGATTGCCATGCCGTTCAGGGCGCAGATGACCGGCTTGTTCTGGGTCCAGTTCTCGGTCAGCCCGGCAAAGCCGCCGTCGCCGTAATCCTCTTCCCACCAGTTGTTCAACGCCATGTCGCCCTGGTTTAGCGCCTTGAGGTCCCAGCCCGCCGAAAAGATCCGGTCGCCTTGGGCGGTCAGGATGGCGCACCACAGGTCGGGGTCGTTTCGCAGCAGGGCAAAGGCTGCCCCCATCTCCTGGCTCATGGCACGGTCGATCGCGTTGACCTTGGGTTTGTTCAGGGTGATTTCCAACACCCGGCCCCGCCGGGCCACCTCGACATGGGTCATCAGGCAAAGGCCGGAATGACGTCGCGGCAGAACAATTCCATCGACCGTTTCTGTTCGGCAAGACCCAAGCCAAGGCTTGCGTAATAGATGAATTCGTCCACGCCCAGCGCCTCATACAGCTTCAGCTTGGCGATCACCTCATCCGGGGTGCCGAACATCAGATTGGTGGTCAACATCTGCGGGTCATATTCGGCGCGGTTGCCAAGCTGATCAAAAGGGATCGACTTGGGGAAGCCGTTTTCGACATCGCCCATGTTCTTGAACAGGTTTTCAAACTGGCTGAGTTGGCGCTGGGCGGCGCGGACCGGCACCATCCAATCCTCTTTCCGGTCGTAAACAGCAGTGTGGCGCATCATCGCCATGGTCGGGCGTTTCATGCCGGGGTTGTTGGCCATCGCCTCATCCATGCGGCCCATATAGGTCGCGGCCTCATCCATCCCCCGCGTCAGGGGCCAGGACATGATGTTGCAGCCATGTTTGACGGCATAATCATAGGTGATGGGGGCGCGGGCTGCGATCCAGACCGGGACTTGGGCCTGCACAGGTTTCGGCACCGAGGTTGCGGTGGGAAAGGACCAGAACTCGCCCTTATGCTCATAATCGCCCGCCCACAGCGCCTGCACGGCGGGCAGCATTTCCTGCATGTGGCGCCAGGCGT
>CAMDHB010000012.1 GCA_945897655.1 Pseudorhodobacter antarcticus | reverse complement strand
CGCGCCAGGTAGTGTCGCCGCAGGGTTGGAGAGGGTCCGGCCAGAAGAGGGAGATTGCGATGGCGCACAAGTTTCTTTGCCCGGTGGATGGGACTGACCATGCAACGCATGCGGTCGAGTTGGCGGCGGATATGGCGCAGCGGTTTGGTGGCACGCTGCTGGTGTGTCTGGTGAATGTGGCGATGGGGGGCGGGCGGGGGCCCTTGGTCCATTACTGGAACGATGTGGACGCGCAGGCCATTCTGGAGAAAGCCGCCGCTGCGTCTGAGGCGCGGGGGGTCAAGCCGGAGGGGACGGCGGTGGTGTTGGACCGGGATGCGGCGATCGGGATTGTCCGCTATGCTGAGATGAACGGGGTGGATCACATCGTGGTGGGCACGGGGGACAAGCGGGGCTTGTCGCGGTTGGTGTTGGGGTCTGTCGCGGCGGATGTGGTCGGGCGGGCGCATTGTTCGGTGACGGTCGCGCGGTAGGATGTAAGTTCCCCTGCCCGGTTGCAGAACTTTTGGGCGATCCTGTTCAGATCAGAATGTGCCGGGATCGGATAAGACGTCATCCAGTGGATGACGGCCCGTGTCCCATGCCGAGAGCCGCAAGGCGACGGCATTCCGGCGGTGGGCCAAGGTGCAGCAGTAAAGCAAGTCGGGACGCGCCTGACCGTGGGGCAGGCAGGCGCGTCACGAATTGCTTGGGGCAATTCGTGGAGAATTTGGTTGCGGCGGGTAGGTCAAGCCCGCATCACCGGATCGCCCAACGCGTCCATGATCGGCTCGATTCCCAACCCCGGGGCAGAGGAGGCGCGCATGGTGCCGTTTACCCGCTTGGGTGCGCCACTGGCGATGTCCTTGGTGCCGTAGGAGTTGAAGTCGGTGGCCGAGAACACGAATTCAGACGGGGTTGATTGGGCCAGATGGGCAATGGTCGCGGTGACGATATCGCCGCCCCAGGTGTCTTCGATGGTCATGGGAATTCCCGCCTCGATGCACAGATCGCGCATCAGGCGGGCCTTGGTCAACCCGCCCACCTTGGAGATTTTCAGGTTGATCACGTCCATTGCCCCATCGGCGATGCCGCGGGTCAGATCGTGCGTGTTGCCGATGTTTTCGTCCAGCACGAAGGGCAGCGAGGTGCGGCGGCGGGTGACAAGGCATTCTTCATACGTCGGGCAGGGTTGTTCGATATAGACATCGACATCGCGGACGGCGTTCACGACGCGGGCGGCCTCGTGCATGGTCCAGCCGGTGTTGGCATCGGCGACCAGCACGTCACCGGGTTGCAGGGCGGCGGCGCAGAGCCGGATGCGGGCAATGTCGCTGTCCGCATCGGCGCCGACTTTCAGCTGAAACTTGGTATACCCCTCGGCCCGGTAGGCGGCGAGGTTGGCGGCCATGGCGGTGGGTTCGATTTGCGAGATGGCGCGGTACAGTTTGATGTCATCCTGCGCCTTGCCGCCCAACAGGGTGTAGACAGGCAGGCCGCAGGATTTGCCCAAGATATCCCAGCAGGCCACGTCGATGGCGGCTTTGACATAAGGATGGCCGCGCAGAACAGCGTCCATATGGCGGTTCAGGGTGGCCAGGTCGCGGGGGTCGTGGCCGATGACCTTTGGCGCAATCTCGGCCAGGCCAGACCGCACGCCGGTGGCATAGGCGGGCAGATAGGCGGAGCCCAGCGGGCAGCATTCGCCCCAACCGGTGATGCCGGCATCGGTGTCGACCCGAACCACGGTGGCATCGAAGACCTCGACATAATTGCCATTGGACCAGCTATACCGCCCCTCGCGCAGCGGCAGGTCAACCTGATAGGCGGTGATGGCAGTGATTTTCATGGGGCACCTTTGCGACGCGGGTTGAGGACATCATGTCGCCCAAGCAGCCGTATCGCAAGGGGGCGGTCAGGGTATGGTTGCGGCGGTCAACCAGCCTATCACGGCGCGCAGGCTGCGTTTGGTCGTTTTGGCGGGGGGATGGATCAGGCAATAGGGGTGGCCAAGGTCCATCGTCAGGGGCGACAGGGGCACAAGGGCACCACTGGCCAGATCATCCGCCGCCAGCATTTGCTGGGCTAGTGCCACCCCCAGACCCTGACGCGCCATGTCGATGGCCAGTGCAGATCGCCCGACCTGAAACCCGGTCAGTGCGGGCTGGGGCAGGCCCGCCTGTTGAAACCAGCCAGCCCAAGTGGGGTTTGACCCGAAACTGGCGCCCCAACTGGTGATCAGCAGGTCAGAGCCGGGCACCGCCGCCATGCCACCTGGGCCAAGGCGTTGCAGGTAATCGGGGCTGCACATCGGTTGCACCGCATCTTGACGCAGCACCTGCACCCGCTGATCGGGATAGGCGCCAAAGCCATAGGACAGGCGCAGATCCACGGCATGGCGGGAAAAGTCGATCGGATCAGCCTCGACCCGCAGGTCAAAGCGGAAATCAGCTTGCGTGCGGCTGAAGGCGGCTAGGCGGGGAAGAAGCCATTTCTCGGCCACGGATTCGATGCAGCTGATCACGAAGCGGCTGCGCGGGCGGTCGCTGATCACCTCCTGCGTCGTGTCCGAGATTTGTTGAAGCGCTGCCGCTGTGCCCGCCAGAATGGCTTGGCCCGCATCGGTCAGGATCACGCGGTTGTTCAGGCGTTGGAACAGGTCTTTGCCAAAGTAATCCTCCAACTTGCGGATGTGCTGGCTTATGGCGGCGGGGGTGACGCCCAGTTCGTCGGCAGCAGCGACAAAGCCACCGGTGCGGGCAGCCGCTTCAAACGCGCGAAGGGCATTCAGGGGGGGAAGGGTCAGGGGCATGGGCAGCCTTAGGAAATCTGAGGGGAGCGTGCGGGATATGGCCATGAAAGTCGAGTCCTGACCAAGAAAAACCATGCCAGCCCTAGTTTTTCTGCCCTTGCCCTGCGGGCCATGGGACGCCAGCATAGCCATGCAACAATGGAGGCTGCCATGCGTGACATTCTGGATCTGGACCAATACCCGCTGGATAAACCCGGTACTGCTGGCTGGCTGGCGCTGGTGGCGCGCTGCAAGGCCGATCTGGCGGCAGATGGCATGTTCAATCTGGAAGGGCTGATGCGGTCCGGGGCGATTGACCGCGCGATGGATGAGGTCGGGCCGATCATGGACCGGCTGTCGTTCTTGCACAAACGCAGCCACAACATATACTTCCGAAAAGAGGTGCCGGGGCTGGCAGCCGATCATCCGGCGCTGAAAACCGTGGATACGATCAACCACACCGTCTGCGGCGACCAGTTGGAACAGACGGTGATCGACTGGATATACTCCTGGCCGCAGATGGCGGTGTTTCTGGCGGCCTGTCTGGACAAGACCAGCCTGTTCACGATGGCCGATCCCTTGGCGCGGATGAACATCATGCGCTATGGCGACGGCGAGGCGCTGAACTGGCATTTCGACCGGTCGGAATTCACCACGACGCTGTTGTTGCAGGAACCCACCGCCGGGGGCGAGTTTTTGTACCGGACCGATCTGCGCAGCGATACGGATCCGAATTACGACGGCGTGGCGGCGGTGCTGGAGGGGCGGGACAACACCATCAAGTCACACTTCCTGAAGGCCGGAACGCTGAACGTGTTCAAGGGCAAGAACACGCTGCACAAGGTGACCACCTGCCACGGCGCGCAGTCGCGGTTCATCGCGGTGTTTTCGTACTACGAACGCCCCGGCGTGCGGTTCAGCCGGGACGAGCAGATTGGCTTCTATGGCCGCGCGGCCTGACCTGACCCCGCAGCGCGGCCAATATCAAACATCGCAGCAATCTATGGGGCCTGTGGCCTAATCTGACCCAAAGGCCGGTTTGTGCAGGCCCTGGGGATGCAGCGATGATGACAGACAGTTCGAATGCCGCCGATCTGATGGCCTGGCCCAATTCGGGGGGCGAAGTGACGCTGCGCCGCTTGCGGGTGTTCTGGGCGGTGGCTCATTCGGCCACGCTGACGCAGGCCGCCAAACTGCTGAATGTCTCGCAGCCGACCCTGTCACAGCAACTGACCAGTTTTGAGGCGGCCATTGGCGTGCCGCTGTTTGAACGGCGGTCGAACCGGATGGTGCTGACCGAGTTGGGTGAACAGGTGCTGCGCAAGGCCGAAACCGTGCTGCGGTCGGCGCAGGCGTTGGAGGATAGCTTGCCGGTCCAAGGCGCCTCGCCGCGCCAGACACTGCGGATTGCGGGCGTGGCCACTGTGATGCGGGTCATCCTGCCCGGGGCGATGGCGGAACTGGCGCGCGACAACCCCTCGGTCGATTTCGACATCCACGAAAGCGCGCCGGCCGAGATTCTGGACCTGCTGTATGGGCGACGGGTGAATATCGGGCTGATGGCGGCCAATTCGGTGTCCGAGGTCAGCGCGGGGTTTCAGCAGATCCCAATCCTGCAAGACCCCTTTGTGCTGGCCGTGCCCGAAGGGATTGACCTGTCAGCCGTTACCGACCCAGACCGCGATCTGGATGCGCATGCCCGGCATGTGACCCAAAGCGTCATCCAGTTCGTCTTTGGCACGCAGCATTCCAGCCGGATTCAGGATTGGTTCGATCTGGCCTTCCCCGGCAACCGGTTGGCCATGCGGGTTCGCAGCTTTGAGCTGGCGCTGGATCTGGTGGCTGCGGGTCTGGGGGTGTGCGTGGTGCCCGCGCTGACGGTTCTGGCCGGGTCCGAGAATCGGCGGGGCATCAGCCTTTATGCCATCGACATGGAGCCGCGGCGAATTGTGGCGATGGTGCCGTCGCAATATCTGCGGATTGCCCCCTATGGAACGTTCCTGTCGGCGCTGCAGGCGGGGGGCGCGGGGGTCAAGTTGCCCAAGATCAACCCGGTGCCCCCGTTTCTGGCCGGGCTGACCCGCCAATCGCAGCCAGAATTGGGTGCCGATATCGGCGGTCATCTATGACAAGGATAGATGGTGCGACACGGCGTCGCGGGTTAGCTTTCGTGCAGCAGCGGTTCTTCGCTGCGCAGCGAGGTGCCCGCCACTGGCATCGGACGATCGTTTCTGGAGGAGACTATCATGGCTTGGAAGACCCCAAAGATTGCAGAAGTGCAAGTCGGCATGGAAATCAACATGTACGCCTGCGCCAAGCAGAAGTGACATTGTTCCCTGCTGCGGACCGAAGGGCGCCCCCATGTTAAAGGTCGTCATCTTGGGTTCCGCAGCAGGGGGTGCCGTTCCGCAATGGAACTGCAATTGCGCCCAGTGCGCTGCGGCGTGGGGTGACCCTGCGCTGCGCAACACCCAAGTGTCAGCCGCGATCAGCGCCGATGGCGGGCAGCATTGGTTCCTGATCAACGCCTCTCCCGACATCCGCCAGCAAATTCTGGATACACCCGCGTTGCACCCGGCGAAGGGGCATCTGCGGCATTCGCCCATTGCCGGGGTTATCCTGACGAATGGGGAAATTGACGCCATCGCGGGCCTGTTGTCGCTGCGCGAGGGCACGCCCTTTGCCCTGCACGCCCATGCGCGCGTTCTGGCGACGCTAAGGGCCAATTCGGTATTCGATGTGCTCAAGGCGGATCTGGTGCCGCGAATCCCCATGGCGCTGGACACGGAGTTCGAGCCGCTGTTGCCGGACGGCACGCCTTCGGGTCTGCGGGTTCAGGCCTTTGCCGTGCCGGGCAAACCTGCGTGGTATATGGAAGATGCGGGGGCCGATCCGGGCGATACCATCGGGTTGAAATTCAGCACTGGCGAGGGCGACAGCGCCTATTTCATTGCCGCCTGTGCCGAGGTGACGCCTGACCTTGCCGCCCGGTTAGCGGGCGCTGGGCTGGTGATGTTCGACGGCACGCTGTGGCAGGATGATGAGATGATCCGCGCTGGACTCGGCCAGAAAACCGGCCAGCGGATGGGGCATCTGTCGATGTCGGACAGCATCACGGCGCTGGCGGGGGTTGAAATCGGCACCCGCGTCTTTGTGCATATCAACAACAGTAACCCGGCCCTGCTGCCCCATTCGCCCGAACGCCTGCAGGCGCAGGCGGCCGGGTGGCGCATTCCCCTGCCTGGTGAGGAGTTTACCCTATGACCCACCTTCCCGTTGATCCCGCCATGTCGGAGCCGCTGACCAGTGCGGATGCGATGGAACGCCGTCTGCGCCACATCGGGGCGACGCGGTATCATTCGCGGCACCCCTTCCACCACATGCTGCATGGCGGCAAACTGACCAAGGGGCAGGTGCAGGCCTGGGCGCTGAACCGGTATTATTACCAAAGCTCGATCCCCATCAAGGATGCGGTCGTTCTGTCGCGCTTTCGCGACAGGGACATCCGGCTGGAATGGCGTCACCGGATCGAGGATCACGACGGCCATATCGGCGGCGAGGGCGGGATCGAGCGTTGGCTGAAGCTGACCGATGGGTTGGGGCTGGACCGGGCTTTTGTAGATAGCGGTTTAGGCATCCTGCCCGCCACGCGCTTTGCGGTGGATGCCTATGTGAATTTCGTGGGCGTAAAGTCGCCGCTGGAGGCAATTGCCTCGTCCCTGACCGAGTTGTTCGCGCCGAACCTGCATGAGGAGCGGATTGCGGGGATGCTGAAACACTATGATTTCATCAACCCGTCTGTGATGACCTATTTCCAGCGCCGTCTGGAACAGGCCCCCCGCGATGCGGGCTTTGCCTTGGACTTTGTCCGCCAGCATGCCCAGACGCCGGAACAGCGCCAGCAGGTCTGCGATGCACTGACGTTCAAGACGAATGTGCTGTGGGTGCAGTTGGATGCGTTGTACCACGCCTATGTCTCGGGCTTTCCGCCGCCGGGGGTGTTCCGCCCCGAGGGGGCCTGATGGACCAGACCGCCCGCAAGGCCCGTCCGATACTGGAGGCCGCCAGCCGCCCGATCCTGCCACGCCACGTCAAGCTGCGCTTTGACAAGACGCGTGACCGTTGGATCATCCTGGCGCCCGAGCGGGTTTTGGTGCCCGACGACATCTCGGTCGAGGTTTTGCAACTGTGCGACGGGGTGCGCCGGATCAGCGATATCGTGGCCGTTCTGGCCGAGAAATATGCAGCCGACCCTGACCTGATCCAGACCGATTGTCTGGCCCTGTTGCAGGACCTTGCCGACAAGGCCTTTCTTCTGACCGTAACGGAGCCAAGCCCATGACCGACCAGACCCCGCCCGTTGCCGATTTTCAGCTTGTCACCCGTGCGGGGGAGGAGGGGGGGCAGCGCACGACCTATGGCATCCCCTTGGCGGTGCTGGCCGAACTGACCCACCGCTGCCCGCTGCAATGCCCCTACTGTTCCAACCCGCTGGAGATGGAGGTGGCGTCGAAGGAGTTGACCACCGCCGAATGGTGCAGCGTGATGGATGAGTTGGCCGAAATCGGGGTTTTGCAGATCCACTTTTCGGGCGGTGAACCGACGGTGCGCAAGGATCTGACCGAACTGGTGCGTCATGCCACGAAGGTGGGGCTGTATTCCAACCTGATCACCTCGGCCGTCATGCTGACCAAGGCGCGGTTGCAGGATCTGGCGGATGCGGGGTTAAGCCATGTCCAGATCTCGGTCCAGGGGGCCGAGGATGGGTTGGCGGACCGGGTGGGTGGGTTCAAGAATGGTCATGCCAAAAAGCTGGAGGCGGCGCGCTGGACGCGGGAGGTGGGGTTGCCCCTGACCATCAACGCCGTGATGCACCGGCAGAACCTACACCAACTGCCGCAGATCATTGATCTGGCGGTGGCGCTAGATGCCGACCGGCTGGAAGTGGCCAATGTGCAGTACTACGGCTGGGCGCTGAAGAACCGCGAGGCGCTGATCCCCAGTTTTGCGCAAGTCGAGGAGACGAACCGCATCGTGGCCGAGGCGCAGGATCGGTTGGCGGGGGTGTTGGACATCGACTATGTCGTGCCCGACTATTACGCCCAGCGGCCCAAGCAATGCATGGGCGGGTGGGGGCGGCAGTTCTTCAACATCTCGCCCGCGGGCAAGGTTTTGCCCTGTCATGCGGCCGAATCTATCACGGGGATGGAGTTTGATTCGGTGCGCGGTAACAAGTCGATCCGCTGGATCTGGGACAATTCCGAGGCGTTCAACACCTATCGCGGCACGGGGTGGATGCCCGAACCCTGCGAATCCTGCGAGTTCAAGGAGATTGATTTCGGCGGTTGCCGCTGTCAGGCCCATGCCTTGACCGGATCGGCGGGCAATACTGATCCGGCCTGTGCCAAATCGCCCCTGCATGCCGAAATCTTTGCCCGCGCCGCGACTGAGGCTGCTGAGGGGCAGGACCGTTTCATCTATCGCAACTTCTCGGGCGGGACGGCGGAGGATGAGGTTTCGTGACCTCAGACGGTTTGTTTGACGTCGGCGACGGCCATCAACTTTGGGTTGAGGTGCAAGGGCAGGCGGATGGGATTCCGGCGGTGTTCCTGCATGGCGGCCCGGGCGGGGGGTTTCAGCCGGGCAACAAGGCGCTGTTCGACCCGCGCTTTCGCACCGTGTTTTTCGATCAGCGCGGGGCGGGGCGCAGCGTGCCAAGGGGCGGGTTGCAGGCCAACACCACGGCCCATCTGATTGCCGATATGGAACGGCTTCGGCAGCATTTCGGGATTGAGAAATGGCTGGTGGTGGGCGGGTCCTGGGGGGCGACGCTGGCGCTGGCCTACGCGCAGGCCCATCCGGACCGGGTGTCGGGGCTGGTTCTGCGGGCAGTGTTTCTGGGCACCAAGGCGGAGTTGGACTGGGCCTTTGGCACCGGGTTGCGGCAGTTTCATCCCGGGTTGTATCAGGATTTTCTGGCTGCCCTGCCCGAGGTGGAGCGGGCCGACCCCCTGCCCAACTACTATCGCCGCATTCTGGACCCTGACCCTGCTGTGAATCTGCCTGCCGCGATGGCCTGGCATGACACCGAACGCGTCCTGTCCGAACTGACCCCCTCTGCCACGCGGCTGATGCCCCCAACCGACCGTCCCCGTCCGAATTCGCCCTATCTGGAGGCGCATTACTTTTCCAACGGGTGTTTTCTGCAGGGGTTGCTGCAGAATGCTGCAGCCTTGGCCGGTATTCCGGGGGTGGTGGTGCAGGGGCAATATGACCTGCTGTGCCCGCCTGCCACCAGTTACGCGCTGGTCCAGCGCTGGCCAGATGCCCGGATCGTGGTGGCCCCGGCGTCGGGGCACAGCCTGTCGCATCCGGCGGTTCAGGCGGCGGTCAAGGCGGCCATCGACAGCTTTGACGGCACGGGGTTCACCGTCGCCTGACAGTATCGCCAAAACCATTGCGCGACATTGCCCAACCCTTGGTCGAAGTCTGGCACAATCCAAGGCGTTGCAACCTTGGGGGACTGTCATGAAGGTGATTGTACGGACTGTTGGCGCTGGCGTGGCGGGGCTGCTGCTGGCGGGCGCGGTGCAGGCCCAGACCGCGACTGAGATCTGGCGCACAACCGGCTTTTCCGCACCGGAATCGGTGGAATGGGATGCGGGTGCGGGGCTGTTCTATGTCACCAACATGGGTGCTGATCCGATGGCCAAGGACGGTGACGGCTATATCGGCACGCTGGGTGCAGATGGGGTGATCAAAACCGACAAATGGGTCACGGGTCTGGATGCCCCAAAGGGCATGGCCATTCAGGGGGGCAAGCTGTTTACCGCTGACATCGACCAGCTGGTCGAGATTGACATCGCCTCGGGTCAAGTCACCAACCGCTATCCAGCGGCGGGGGCGGTGCTGTTGAATGACGTCATTGCCGCACCGGACGGGCGGGTGTTCGTCTCCGACACCTTCGGCAATTCGGTCTGGGTGCTGGAAGGCGGGGCGATGGCGATCTTTGCACAGGACCCGATGCTGATGGGGGCCAACGGGCTGACGCTGGATGGCAACGCGCTGATCGTCGCCAATCTGGGCGATGTGAGCCAGGGCTTTGACAAGATCAAGCCGGGCATGGTCGTGTCGGTGGACCTGACCACCAAGGCCATCACGGCCTATGGCAGTGCCGATCCGTCGGGTGTGCTGGACGGGGTCGAACCCGATGGTGCGGGCGGTGTGCTGATCACCGACAACATGGGCGGGCGGTTGCTGCAACAGGCCCCGGGTGGTGGGGCGGTTCAGGTGGGCACGCTGGAACCGGGTGCGGCGGATCTGGAGTTTGTGGCCGATCAAGGGCTGGTTGTGGTGCCGCTGACGCCTTCCAACACGATCATCGGGCTAAGCTGGGGGAAGTAGGGCAGGGGAAGGCCATAACTAAAGCCTATGTTGATCATAGGTCCGGTAATGCTGTTAAGGATACATTCCGTCCTTGGGTTTTGCCCTTGGATAGAGGTAACGTAATGTTGACAATTGGAATAACGATGGTCAGCAAACGCCAATGGATATTACCTTCAGACAACTCGAAATCTTTCGCTGGGTCGTGGTGGCAGGTTCCATAACGAAGGCGTCCCACAGGATCGGGCTGTCGCAGCCCTCAATCTCGCAGCAACTGGCCAAGCTGGAAGAGATGCTGAATGTCCAGCTGATCAACCGGAACCGGACAGGGCAGGTTTCGATGACCCCAGCCGGTGAATTCTGGTTCAAGGCAAGCGAGGATATCCTTGGCCGCATGTCCGTCACGATGAATGAACATGAAAAGCGGTTCCGCAATTCGTCGGTCGTGCTGCGGCTGGGGGCGACGCCCGTACTGCGCGGGGCTTTTACCGCCGCAACGGCGCATATCGCTCAATCGGCACCCGGCTTTGTGAAGTTTGAACTGGTGTATGACGTCAACTCTTCGGCGCTGGTCGAACAGTTGCGGCTGCATCAGATCAACTTTGCCATCGTGTCCGAACCGGCCATACTGAAGGATCAACTGTCTTTCGCCATCTCTCGGCTGTTCGAGGATCAGATGGCCTGGGCGGTTCCCGCGTCCATGACTGATGATGACCTGCGCCTGGCGCTGAACCCGACGCAGGGGACCAAGGGTGTCAACTGCATCCTGACCAACTATATCGAGATCGAATCGACCGTACCGACGCGCGCTGCATCGGATGAATGGTACCGCACCTTCCTGCCCGCGGCGACCGCGACCTTTACCGCACCAACCTTTGCCGCGTCGATCGAGATGGTGGCCGGGGGTATGGGGACCTGTCACGTTCCGTTTTCGCTGCTGCCGAACCTGAGTGCGACAATTCTGCAAGAAGTGCGGTTGTTCCGGATCACGGGGATGAACCGCTGGGTGGTGCTGGCCATGCGCAAGCATCTGCAGACCCATGCCGCCTTTGCCCATATCTTCAATGAACTGACGGCCTATTGCCGGGGTGAGTATCTTGAGGCGATGCGCGAGGATCAGATTGGCAGCTTTGACGCGCTGCACCGTTCTGCGATCTCCGGCGGCTTTGTCACCGCAGCCGAGTGACCGGGGCCGAAGCATTGGTGAAATCCAATGACAAGTATAAGTCTTTCCATCACCTGTTGATGCCAAAATGACCCTGTTCTGGTTTCGATCCAACAGGTTGGCCAACTTGGTGTGATAGGGACAGGCTGAGTTTCGGATTTGTGAATACCGGGTTCTCCGGGGGGGATAGTGATGCAGACAGATATGGTTGCAAACGGTCGTGGTGGTACGGGGGTCTGGATCTTTCGGGTCCTGATCGTCGCGGCAGCGGCGTTCATGGTGTATTCTTGGTTCGCGCCGTGGTGGAGTGCGACCGTAGCCGCCCTTCCGGGCAAGGACCATCTGGTGATGCGCCCCTGGGGGGTTGAAGTGGTCGCGCAGGTCAGGGCCAGCGGGGATGCATCGCTGTATTCGATGCCCTGGTTCTTTACCCCGTTCATGTGGACTTATCTGACTGTCTGTATGCTGGCGCTGGCGGCGAGCCTGTTTGTGACAAGGTCGCTGTCCATCGGGCCAATCAAGCTGCCGGTTGCGGTGATTCTGATCGGGCTTGTCGGTCTATCCTACATGGTCGCCCTTGGAATTGCCTATGGCGTGGGAGAGTTGAAGGCCGGATGGGCCGGGGCCAAGTTCATTGGCACGTCATCGGTCAAGAACGCCATGTCGGGGGCCAAGGTCAAGATGGTGTCAGACCTGCAACTGGGGTACTGGCTGGCGCTGGGCGCGGGCGCAGTGATCTTCGTGCTGGCCCTGATCCGTGGATTGTTTGTCGGCAAATCAAGGTAATTTGGGCGAACCGCTTTTTCGTTCCAACACTATCCTGCACGGGCGCACCGCAGACAGCGGGTTGCGCCCGATTTGCCATTTGGGGCCAGCCAATTCGGGTGGGTAACCCCGGCCCGATGCACATCCGTATTCGTAAAATGCCTATGACGTGTATAGGACAATCCAACATCCATTGGTGCCAACATCCCCCCACTTCGGTTTGAAAATCAACCAAGTGCTGGGAGGAACAACATGAACTTCAGACATTGGATTGCGGGGGCGGTGGCATTATCTGCCGCGGGCCTTGCAAGTACGGGCTATGCGCAGGGGGTCACGGCAGAACGGCTGTTGGCCGCCGGGTCGGAGGCGGAGGCGGGCAACTGGCTCATGGTCCACAAGACCTATGATGGCAACCGGTTCTCGCCGCTGAACGAAATCAATGCCGGCAACGTCGCCGGGATGCATCTGGCTTTTGCCGTGCCGCTGGGCGGGTTGGAACCCTCCGCCTTCGGCATCGGTTACATGGAAGGCACGCCGCTGGTCGACAACGGTTTCATGTATGCCAGCGACCCCTGGGGCACGCCGTACAAGATCGACGTGTCCTCGGGCACGCAGGGCAAGATGGTCTGGGTCTGCGACACGGGTGTCGACAAGGACCCAAGCCGCGGCATCCTACTGGCCAGCCGTGGAATGGCCTTGTCGGGCAATAACGTCATCACCGCGCTGAACGACGGTCGTGTCGTGGCCTGCGACACTGAAACCGGCGACATCGCCTGGGAGCAGCAAGTTGCCAAGGAGCCGGGCGAAGGCTTTACCGCCGCCCCGCTGGTCATTGGCGACAAGATCCTGGTGGGTCAGTCCTATGGTGACTGGGCGACGCGTGGCTGGCTGGCTGCGCTGAATGCCAGCACGGGCGAAGAACTCTGGCGTTGGTACACGATTCCGGAGCCGGGTCAGCCTGGCTCGGAAACCTGGAAGTGCGAAGAAACCGGCAACCCCGATTGCTGGAAAACCGGTGGCGGCGCCATCTGGCAGACCGGCGCCTATGATCCGGAGACGAACACAACTTATTGGGGCACGGGTAACCCTGTTCCGATGTTCGACCCCGAATTCCGCCCGGGCGACAACCTGTACACCAACTCCTCGGTCGCGCTGGACGCCGATACGGGCGAGATGAAGTGGCACTTCCAGTACACCCCCGGCGACTATATGGACTATGACGAAGTGGGCAGCCAGTTGCTGGTCACCACCAAGGTCGACGGCGCGGACCGCAAGGTTCTGGCACACTTTGGCCGGAATGGTTTGTTCTACTCGCTTGACCGCGCAAGCGGTTCCTACATCAGCGGGACGCAGTATGTCACCGAGCTGACCTGGACAAAGGGTCTTGACCCCAAGACAGGCCTGCCGCTGGAATATGATCCGTCCAAGTCGCTGCAAAGCTATGCGCAGGGTGCGCTGCGCCGCGATGGCGGCAAGGTGACCCAGTGTCCGCACCTGACGGGTGGTGTGAACTACTATCCGACCGCTCATAACCCTGTCCTTGGCATCTCCTACGGCGCAGGCGTCGAAGGGTGCTCGGAGCATGAGACTGTTGCGATGGCACCGGAAGACGTGGTCCCGGGCGTCGTCTGGCTTGGTGGCACCTACACGGGTACTGCGGCACAAAAGGGCTCGATCAGCGCCATTGATGTGGCAACGGGCCAGTCTGTTGCCAAGGAAAACACCCAGTACCCGAACAACTCGGGTGTGCTGGCTACGCCGGAACTGGTCTTCACCGGCACGGTTGACGGGAGCTTCGGGGCCTATGACGCCAAGACGCTGAAGCCGCTGTGGTCAACCAACGTCGGCACCGCCTTCCGGGCACCGCCGATCACCTACTCGGTCAATGGCAAGCAGTATGTCGCCATCGGCGGTGGGTACCTTGGGGCTGGCAACGCTGGCGGCAACACGGAACTGGAAAACATGCAAGGCGCCAACATGATCTGGGTGTTCGCCCTGGACTAAGTTCCTGAATACTGGTGCCGGGCAGCGCAAGTTGCCCGGCACTTTCTTACCTGAGCCTGAAGAATGATGAGGAATTTCATGGCCCTGCGCCGACCAACGCCTGTGATCCTGCCGATGCTGGTTGGTTTGGCCGTTCTGTTTTCAACCTTTGCCCATGCGCAGGGCACCACTGCCCCAGCGGCACTGGTCGGTGATCCGGAGCGCGGGAAGACGGTTTACCAAAGGATGGGATATTGCGTGAACTGCCACGGCTGGGCGGGAGATGGCATGGCAGGCAGCAATCCAATGGCCCATGCCACCGGTGCCAACCTGCGCAAGACCGCGCTGGATGCCGAGGGTT
Organism: Pseudorhodobacter antarcticus; assembly: GCA_945897655.1. Lineage (GTDB taxonomy): Bacteria > Pseudomonadota > Alphaproteobacteria > Rhodobacterales > Rhodobacteraceae > Stagnihabitans. The sequence continues at coordinate 7,574 of CAMDHB010000012.1, read as the reverse complement.
TGGCCCAGGTCATCAAATGCGGCCTTCCGGGCACCCCGATGCCCTATCACGACACAGCCGCCTATCGGGATGACCGCTGCTACGGCATGGTCATGGCGGATTTCGAGCCGGGCGGCGTGCCAGTGCGCGGCAAGACATTTCGCGACAAGGAAGTGCCCCATCTCGTCGCCTACATCCAGCACTACATGATCGGCCTTGGCAAACCGACGCTTGAGGAATGTGCGCTTTACTATGGTGCCGCCGCCGACAAGGCCTGCGCCTATCTGAGGTCAGAATGACAGCGTTAAGGGCGTTTGGCCTTGCGGCCGCAATCTGGGGGCCGCTGGCGCTGGGCGCTGTGGCCCAGGAAAAGATCGAGCCGGAGTATTCCATCTGGGATGTCGTCCTTGGCGAACCTGTATCTCAAATTCTTGAGGCCCAGGTCAGCGAGCTTGCCTGTGGCACGAACGGTGGCCCACCTGCGCAAAGCCTGACCTTGTTCGAGGATTTTGCCACCTGCCCGGCCGAGGAAAGCGGGTTGCATGAGGTGACCTTCTTCTATGACGACGAACAGGATTACATCGCCAAGGCGATGGAATCCGAATACCGGTTCCTGCAGGGCGGCACTTCGATCTTTGCCCATCCGGTGATCGTGGCCGTGCTGGTCGATCCGGCTGGTCTGGTGCAGGGCATCCGCATTGTCACCGACAACCGCATCAGCGACCGTGAACGGCGCACGGCGGTCACGCTGATGCGCAACTTCAAGGCGCGCTACAGCGATTGGGGGATGGACTGTGTCGATCTTCCGATGCGCGACGGCGAACAACCCGTGGGCACCCAGTTCATCCACGAGCTTTGCGAGGGTACATCGGGGGATGGCGCGCTGCGGATAGCCATCGAAGCCAGCTATCTGCGCAAAAAGGGTCAGCGCGCGATCAATCTGGAAACCCAGACCGTCAACACCGGCTATTTCGAAAGCCAGACCCGGTTTGAACAGGTTCTGGCCCCCTATTCGCCGACGGTCCTGCCATGACCCTATTCTTGCAACCTGCCATCGGCCATGAAGTTGCCGCGCATCTGGGCTTCGTCCAAGTTGACGTCAGTCAAGGCGGCAGTTTCAAAACGGTTGCCGGTCAGCACCGCCCCCGCAACATTCGCGCGCCTCAGATCGGACCCGTAAAAGTCGGTCACGGATATCTTGGCCCCAACAAAGCTGGCACGGCTGATCTCGGCGTTGACGAAACCAGCATAGGCGATTGTGGCACCATCAAACAGGCTGCGCCCCAGGCTGGCACCGGTCAGGTTGGTCTGCAGCATGGAGACGCCGCTGAAATCGGCATTGTTGGCCACGGCATCGCGCGCCACCACACGGTCCAGCACCGCCCCCACCAGAATGGCCGAGGTCAGCCGTGCGGTCTGCATCCGCGCCTCGGTCAGATTGGCCTTGCTGAAATCCGCGCCGGACAGTTGCGCGCCGTACATCAGGGTGCGGCTCAGGTCCGCGCCCTTGAAACTGGTCTTGGTCGCGTCGACCAGATTGAAATTCGCCCCGATGGCGCTGACATCGTCCAGAATGGCGCCGCGCAGATTGGCGCGGTGAAAGCTGGCATCAGTCAGGATCGCCCCGGTCAGATCGACCCCTTCCAGATTGGCCTTCTTGAAGGAAACCCCCGTCAGATCGCAGCCCCGGCATTCCTTGCGCAGGCCTGCAATCAGATCTTCGGCCGGGGTGGCCCAGACTGGCAGCGCCAGCAGACCCCCAACCACCGCCGCCGCAACCCGCTTTGCCCACATGACCCGATGACTCCTGCCCAAAAAGAGGCTGCCCATGCACCCCCGAATCCGTGATACCGCAACCAAGGCTTGCCGGAACCTTTGTGGCGCATTGGGATTATCAATGTTGATGACCCTTGGGGTGCAGGCACAAGATATCATCAGCGGTCCAGCCCGGGTGATTGACGCCGATATCCTGATCGTTGCGGGCCAAAGGGTCATCCTGTGGGGCCTGGATGCGCCCGAACGTCCGCAGCCCTGCCATCTGGATGGCAAGGAATGGGGTTGCTATGACGTCGCCAAACGCACGTTGGAGGCGCTGTCCAGCCGCGGTGATGTGCAATGCGTTCTGACGGGCGAGGCTGATCCGTTTGGCCGACGTCACGGTGTGTGCACCTATGGCGATGAGGATCTGAACGCCGAGATGGTCCTGCGCGGGATGGCATTGGCCTTCAGCGAACAGACCACCGATTACGAACCCCAGCAGATCGAGGCGATTACCGCCGGCGTGGGCCTGTGGCAGCCCGGCGCCGAGTTCATGGAACCCTGGATCTGGCGGCGCGCAAACACCCCCGGCGGCTTCAGGTAAGGCACGGAAATGACAGGAAGGATGATACTGCAATGACTTCACTTGCTCGCGTCTTTGGCGGCACACTGCAAGACAGCGCCTATGACGCGGTTCTGCGCTGGTTTATTCTGGCGGCCCTGATGTGCCTGAGTGCGGTCATCCTGTGGGATTATGGCCTGCTGCAATACCTGTTCAGCGCCGATACCAGCCGCATATCGATGCTGATTGCAGCCTTGTTCCTGGGATTTTCCGTGCACAGCCTTTGGATCATCCTGTGGATGGCGCGCGAATACCGGCAGGTCCTGACCGCTGACCGCACCCTGCGGCAAAGCACCGGCCCGTTGCAGGTGACCAATGGCCAGATTGACGTTCTGGCAGGCAAGCTGACGGACGAGGGGCTGGTGTCAGAGTTCCTGCGCAGTCTGACCAAATCGCTGCGCGAACCTGATGGTGACCGGCAACTGCTGCTGCAAAGCTTTGGCGCCTCGCTGCGGCGTCGCACCAAGGTGGGCATCTATGGCGCTGACCTTTTGTACAAGCTGGGCATGCTGGGCACCATGATCGGCTTTGTGATGATGCTGAATTCCATGGGCGACATGAAGAATTTTGACGTGGACACCCTGCGCGCCGCCCTGCAGCGCATGATCGGCGGCATGGCCGTTTCCTTGTTGACCACCATCGCCGGTCTGGTTGGCGGCATCCTGTTGCGCCTGTTCTACAATCAGGCCGAGGCGGTGATGACCGACATCACCCAACTGGTCGTAAAGATGACCGAAACGCAGCTAGCCCCGCGTCTGCGGTCGCAAGACCAGGCAGCCAGCGATGTTTGAAGACGAACCGGAACCGGATTTCGAGATATTTTCGGCCCTTCTGTTCAACTCATTGAAGGCCATCACCTTCATGTTCTTTGTCTCTTTCGCCATGATCAACCCCGTGGCTGAAAGCGGCAAGGTTGACCCCAAGGCCGAGATGATGATCACCGTCACCTGGCCCGACGGCAGCCCCGATGATGTGGACACCTATGTGGCGGATCCTGCGGGCAATATCGTGTGGTACCACCGCCGCGAAGCCGGGCTGATGCATCTGGACCGTGATGACCGGGGCATGTTCCGCGATGTGATCGAGTTGAACGGCAAGACGATTGAAAACCCGCTCAATCAGGAAATCATCTCGTTCCGGGGGCTGAGCGACGGGGAATACACGGTCAACATCGTGCATTACATCGCCAACGGCGGCACCCTGCCCGTGCAGGTCAAGGTGGAAAAGCTGAACCCCAAGGTCACGCTGGTCTTCTACGACACGATCAACCTGTCGGGCACCGGCGATGAACAGACGGCCGTGCGCTTTACGCTGGAGGGACCCGAGGTCAAGGATGTGAACAACCTGCCCCGCGATCTGGTCGTGCTGACCCGCAACGATGCGCCGGCCAAGGCCACCCCCGTCATTGATGCCCAGACCGGAGAGGTGGTCAAATGACCGTCACGATTCTGCTGATGTCCGGCGCCTATGCGCTGGTGGCTGCGCTGTTGGTGCTGTTGCTGCTGGCCACGCGTCTGCCGTTTTTCCTCAAGGGGCTGGCGACCGTTGCGACCTGCGGCATGATCCTGTGGACCTATCAGGCCATAGGCGAGTTGCGCGGTCTGCCCACCGACAGCGAACCGCCCGCCCATTTCAAACTGCACTGGGCCCGCGTGGTGGAGCCCAATCCGCTGATGAAGGAAAAGGGCCATGTCTTCATGTGGCTGGAGGAGTTGGACGAGATGAACTTCCCTTCCGGCATGCCGCGCGCCTATGCGCTGGCCTATGACCCGGACCTTGTGAAAAAGGTCGAGGTGGCGATGGGCAAGATCAAGGAAGGCGAAGAGGTTTCCGGCACCATCAGCGATGAGCCCGCCGAAGAGATCAGCGAAACCGCCGAGGCGTTGGCAAAGGAGGTCAAGGAAGGGACCCGCCGCGCCGGTCCGAACAGCGGCGAGGTGGGAGAGCGCTACTTCGACTTTGACCCCGAAATGCTGACGTTTGGCGAAGTGGCAGCACCGATCACCCCCAGCAAGGATTGAATCGGTCAGGCCGCCGCTGACGGCCTTACCCCGGTCAGGGCCACATAGGCCCCGGTCAGATCGGCGGCACCGCTTTGGGCGATCAGCGCGGCGGGCGTGCCTTCGTTGGTGATCTTGCCACGCATCAGCAGCACGATCCGGTCAGCTTCGGCCACCTCGTCCACAAGATGGGTGGCCCACAGAATGGACATACCCTGCGACTTGACGATATTGCGCAGGTTTTGCACCAGGGCCAGCCGTGCCGTCGCATCCAGCCCGGCGGAAGGCTCGTCCAGCAGCAGCAGTTTGGGTTGCGACAGCAGGGCGCGGGCAATCTCGATCCGGCGCTGATTGCCGCCAGACAGTTTGCGCACCGGGCGGTCCATCAGGTCGCCAATGTCCATCATCTCGGCCACGCCTTCGATCCGCAGGCGCAGGGCCCGGCCGAAATAGCCGAACATGCCGCCGTGGAATTTCAGATTGGCCTTCACAGACATATCCAGATCCAGCGAGCGTGACTGAAACACCACGCCCAATTGCGACAGGATCGCACTGGGGTTCTGGCGATAAGTCATTCCGAACAGTTCCACCTTGCCACTGTCCGCCGCGAACAGACCCGAGCAGATCTGAAACAGCGTAGACTTGCCCGCACCGTTGGGGCCAAGCAGCCCCACCAACTCGCCCGGGCCGATGTGCAGATCAACCCCGCGCAAAGCCTCATGCGTGCCATAGGATTTCGTCACACCTTCGATGGTCAGAATGGAGGGGGGTAGCGTCATGATCCAGGCTCCTTCTGTGCGGCCAGAATGGCGCCGAGGCGGCGCTTTGGGTCGGCCGGACCCAGCGGGAATGAATTGATGATCGTGGCCGGACGACCGGCCAGCAGGATCACCCGGTCAGCCAGATGGGCGGCGTCGTCGGGGTCGTGCGATACCAGCACAACGGTTGGATTCTGTTGCTGAAACACCGCGTGAAAGACGGCCCGCAAATCGCGCACCATCGCGGGGTCCAAGGACACAAAGGGTTCGTCCAGCAACAACAGCCCCGGATTAGCCGCCAGCGCCCGCGCCAGCCCCAACCGCCGCTGCATGCCGCCCGAAAGCTGGCGCGGGAAGGCGCGTTCCTGTCCGGGCAGGCCAACCCGGTCCAGGCTGGCGGAAATCTGGGCATCGGTCAGATCGGGCCGCACCGCACGCAGGTTGGCGGCAGCATCCAGCCACGGCAACAGCCGCGCGTCCTGAAAGACAAAACCCGACGGCGGGGCCAGATGGGCAGGCTGGCCGCCCACTGTTATGGCCCCCTCAAACCCCCGCTCCACCCCGCCAATCATCCGCAGCAGCGTGGTCTTGCCAATGCCCGATGGCCCGATCAGCGCCACCACCTCACCCGCAGCCACGCTGAAATCCAGCGCGCCGAACAGCGGCGTTGCCGAGGAAAAGCGCATCCCGGTCAGGTTGACGGTTACGGCTGGTCCCTGCGCCATCTGACCACCCTCCTTTCAACCGGGCGCAACACGCCATGTTCAAAGACCATCACCATCGCCACAAAGACCGAGGTATAGGCCAATATCCCCGCCATATCGAAATACTGGAAAAAGATGCTGACGCGGAACCCGACCCCGCCATCGGACCCCAACACCTCGAACACCAGCACGATTTTCCAGATCAGCGACAGGCCGGTGCGGGCGGCGGTCATCACGAAAGGCATCAGTTGCGGCAGATAGATCAGCCTGATCCGGCGCAGCAGCGGCAGGCGAAAGGCGGCGGCCATCTCCTCATATTCGGGCAGAAAACTGCGCACACCTTCGCGGATCGTCGTGGTCACCAAGGGCGTCTTGTTGATCACCACGGCCAGGATCAGCGCAACCTCGCTTAACCCCAGCCAGATATAGCATATGATCGCCACTACGATGGCCGGCAGGTTCAACCCCACCAGCACCCAAGGGCCAAACAGCCGGTCCAGCGTGTTGATCCGCCCCAGCAGGAACCCCAGAACCCCGCCCAGCAGCATGGCGATCACAAAGCCAGCCACAGCGCGCGACAGGGTCTGGCCAAAGTCGGCCAGCATGTGGCCCCGGATCACCAGATCGGCGATCTCGCCCGCCACCACCAATGGCGACGGCAAAAACCGTGAGGCGGCGACCATCGCCGCCACCTGCCAGATCAACAACAGCAGCGGCAGCGACAGCCACTCCAGCCTTGTGCCATTTCCGCGCGGTGCCATGCCCATCGCCTCCTGCACCTTCATGGCACCTTTTCGGCGTTACTTGGAATAGCCAGCCCAGAACGTTCCTTCTGCCAGATCCGGTTTGTCGCCGATGGCGTCGGCGCCACCATACTTGGCCAGCAGGGCAAAGGTTTCGGTCGCCGCCTGAACATCCGCTTCAGCATAGCTGGTCACAATCCCGGCACGGTAGGCATCCCGCAGGGCCACGAACAGGGCGTCATCCTCCTCGGCTCCGCGCATCGATGGGCGGATCTTGTCCCAGATGGCATCATCCGTCAGCAACAGGTCCTTGGTGGCGAAAGAGGCGTCCAGAAAACGCTTGAACTCCTCTTTCTTCTTCTTTGCGACCTTTTCGCTGAACACCCAGCCCAACAGCGGCGGCTGCTTGGACACGCCCAGTTCGGCCAGCATGTCCTTGACTGAGATCACCTGTTCCATCCCTGCCAGCTTGGCCCGGACGTTGAAGTGCCAGAAGTTCATCGCAGCCTGCGCCTGACCCCCCGCCAACATTTCATTGACCAGCGGCGGTGCGCCAAACTCGGCCGAAATCAGGTCAGGCAGGGTCTTGCCGGTCTTCATGTTGAAATAGGCCTGCAGCACGATATAGCTTTTGTCGACCGGCCCACCCGCCACGGCCAGCGTCTGGCCCTCCAGATCGGCCACGGATTTGACCGGGCCCGCGGGATTGACCATCAACCCGCCCACCACCAGCGAATGCGGCACAAAGGTGAAGTCCGCGCCCAAATTGCGCTGGATCGACACCCAGTCGAAATCTGACAGGATCGCGTCAACTTCGGCCGCCTGCAGCGCCACCTGGCCCGCCTTGCTGTCGGCCACTCCCCGCACCTCGACCTTGATAAGGTGGTACTCGTCCAACTTCGCCGCCTGCATCGCCGCGATTTCCCAAGAGGCCGTGCCACCTTCTTGCAAGGCGATGGTGATTTCCTTGGCTTCCGGTCCAAAGGCCGAAGTTGAGAACCATGCAGCCC
>CAMDHB010000011.1 GCA_945897655.1 Pseudorhodobacter antarcticus | reverse complement strand
CGATTGACCCGGTTGCCTCGATGCAGGCCATCGACAACCCCGCGCTGCATGCCGTGGCGGGACAAGTGCGCGACCTTCTGGCTGCGGCAGTTGCTGCGATCTGACGGGCCCGGGTTTTGTCATGTCGCGATGCTTTAAGCTGGCAAGGTGACTGCTTCAGGAAGGGTTCCGCTGTCCAAGCCTTAACGTCCGCTTCATTCTTGAAAATCAGGTGCGACGCGCAACCGACTTCGCCGACCGCCGCAGATAGACCGCGAGGCCAATCCAGACCGCGGCGCGCAGCGTCATCGCGCCCACGGTGCGCATCTCATAAGCGCCACCACGAAGAATATGCCAGCCGAACAGAGCAAATACCGCAGCAATGGCAAGAGCCAGGGCCGTGGCCAACGTGCCGCCCCAAGGTTTGCGCAGAGCGATCCCGATGCCACCCAGCACGTAAACAAAGCCCGACAGGAAGTTGAACCATAACACGAAGGGAACCGCGTTGCCCGCCGCAGCCTGCGCCGCAGGGCCGCCGAACAGCGCCTGACCGCCAGAGAAAATGGTCAGGGCACCGAATACACTCGCGAGGCCGGCAGCGATCCAAAGCCCTGTCGTACCAGACTTTTCCGGCGTCATTTGTCGTCCTCAAGCCGCCCATCGCGCAGGTGGAACAGTCGGTCGAACCGGTCGAGGATTTTCTCGTCATGGGTCACAGCGATGATGCAGGCGTCTTGTTCGGCGGCCAGTTTGCGCATGAGGTCCATCACGATCCCGGCCCGCTTGCTGTCCAGTGCGGCGGTCGGTTCGTCGGCCAGAATGATGCGCGGACTATTGGCCAGCGCGCGGGCAATAGCCACCCGCTGCGCCTCGCCACCCGACAGAAGCGCGGGCATGGCGCGGGCGCGGTGGCCGACCTCCAGATAATCCAGCAGCTCCTGCGCACGGGACTGCGCCTGAGCGCGACTTTTTCCCGCCAGCTGCAACACCAGCGCCACATTGTCGGTGGCGTTCAGAAAGGGCAGCAGGTTGTGGGCCTGAAAGATGAAGCCGATCTTGTCCAGCCGCAGACGGCGCAGATCGCCGCGCAGCCAGTGCTTGTCAAAGACCAGTTCGCCATCAAGGCTGACCTGACCCTCTGACGGATCGATGATGCAGCCGATGATGTTCAAAAGCGTCGTCTTGCCCGACCCCGACGGCCCCAGCAGCGCCACAACCTCGCCCGCATGGACCCGCAGATCAAGGTTGCGCAGCGCGTCCACCCGGGCCTCACCCTCGCCGTAATGCTTGGCCACGCCCTTGATATCAACGATCACCCGGCGGCTTTCCTCCAGCATGGCTTAGCCCCCCAAGGCGGTGGCGGGGTCCACCTTCAGGGCGGCGCGCACGCCAAGCCCCGAGGCCAGAACGCAAACCACAAGGATGATGCCGGTCAGCGCCAGCGCATTGACCGGTTCCAGCAGCACGCGGCGGGGGAAATAATCCTTGACCGTCAGGATCAGCACCAGCCCAAGGCTGAGGCCAACCACGCCCAGCGCAAGGGATTGCTGCACGATCAGCCCGATGATGGTGCGGTCGGGCGCGCCGATCAGCTTTAACGTGGCAATCTGTTTCAGCTTTTCCATCGTCATGGTGTAGATGATCAGTGCTATCACCACCGCCGAAACGGTCAGCAAGATGCCAAGGAACAAGCCGATCTGCTTGCGGGCTTTGTCCACCACCGATTTGATCAGAATGTCTTCCTGTTCGGCTTGGGTCAGTGCCGACAGGTGTTTCCATTGCCGCACCGTCTGCACCACGCTTTGCGCATCAACATTGGGGTCCAGCCGGGCAATCACGGCCGCAACCGTGGCCCCGCCCGTGGCGGTGGCCCCCCGCGCCGCCTGCACCCGTGCGGCGGGCGGGGCAAGCTGGGTTTGCAGCACCTGCGCATCGGCCAGCGTCAGGAAGATCGCCGGGTCACCGCCCGAATTCATCGTGTCACGCACCAGCCCCACCACCGTGAACCGGTTGCGCCCCAAGACGATGGTATCGCCCAAAACCATCCCGGCCTTGGCATCGGCAACCAGCTCGAAATGGCTTGCCTCCAGCCCGCGGCCAGTGACGATGGTCTGCGGCCCGCCGATGCGGCCACGCTCGTACCCGATGGCATAAAGCCGCAGCGTTGCCGCTTTGAACGGGGCCTCAATGGTCTGATAGGTAATGCTCCCCGCCTGTGCCACGCCGTGCAGACGCGCCACGGCGTCGCGGGTGTCATTCGGGACTTTTGAGGCTTCGGCAAAGGGCCCCTGCGTGTCGGCCTCGACCACCCAGATATCGGCCTGCGGCGCCTTGACGATGTTCAGGGCATCCGAGACGAGGCCGTTGTAAATGCCCATCATTGCCAGAACCACCGTCATCAGCAGGCCCAGCCCCAGACAGGTCAGGATAAAGCGAAAAAGGTTGTGGCGGACATCGCGAAAGGCGAGGTTCATGGCGCATCCCCGGTGACGCGTGCCAGCCGACCCTCGGTCAACCCCGTGACGCCGCCCGCAACGATCTGCGTGCCGTCGGGCAGACCCGACACCACCTCGACCCGCGCATCCTCAGTGCGGAGACCAAAGATCAGCGCCACCTGCGCAAGGTGCCCATCCTGCACCACCCAGACGCGGCCCTGATGGCCGTCAAAGCCCTGAATCGCGATCTCCGGCACCAAAAGCGCCTGATCAAGGGTGGCCAGGGTGATCCAAACTTCGGCCTGCTCGCCCAGAAACATCTGTCCGGGGCAGTCGGTGCAGGTGATCCAGACCCTGCGCTCTTCATTCACCCGGTCGCTTTCGATGCCGATCCGCGCAACCGAGCCTGTGAACACCGCATGTGGCAAAGACCGCAGCCGGATTTCCGCCGTCTGGCCCAACGCAATCTCTCCCGCCCGGCCCTCGTCGATATAGCTTTGCACCCAGACCGTCCTGGGGTCCATCAGGGTGAAGATCACATCGCCCGCCCGCACCACCGTGCCAGCCTCGGCATGGCGATCGACGATCACGGCATCGAACGGCGCTTTCAGGACATGATGGTCTAGCAAGGTTCGTTCATACAGCAAGGCCGCCAGGGCGTCGTCGGCCTGCGCGGTCACAACCGCCACCTCGCTTTGTGACACCGCCAGATCGGCGGCGGCCACATCAACATCGCGTTGCGCCTCTTCGACCGAGGTCGCCGCAACCGCGCTGCGCGACGCGAGTTCCTGCTGGCGTGCATTGGCGGCGATGCGCTGCGCCAGAACCGCCTTTGCCCGCGCGACGCTGGCTTCGGCCTTCAGGATCGCCGCCTGCGATGCCGCGACGCCCGCCTCGGCCCGCGCCACGCGTGCCTGCTGTTCCGCCGGATGCAGACGCGCCAGGACCTGACCCTTGGTCACGCTGTCATTGCTGTCCACAAGCAGTTCGGTCAGGGCGGCCCCCACCTCAAAGCCGATCTTCGAGACGACCCGCGCCTCGACCGTGCCAAGACCATAAACCCGAACCTGCGCGCCCTGCGTCTGCGCCACCACCTGAACGGACACCGGGCGTTCGGTCAGAAAGAACCAGCCGCCAATTGCCGCGACCATGACGACCGTCAGCCCGAGACCCGTGCGCTTTGTCAGAAATGTCATGCGGTTTCCTTCGGCACCGTCGGCGCACGGTACCGGTTGATCTGACAGGCCAGCAAACGCCCGCCCTCGGTTTCCAGCGAGAACGCCCTTTGCCCAAGTGACCAGCGGATTGCCAGCCCCTGAACCAACGCAATCAGCAGGATCGCCGCATCCTGCGGGGCAAGATCGGATCGGAACACGCCCTCGTCGCGGCCTTGGGTCAAAGCCTCTACCAACAGGGATTGAAACCGTGTCATCAACCCAACGAATTGCGCGCGAAGGGCCGCGTTTTCGGTTTGCAACTCACGCGAGTGCAGGATGGCCGGGATGGCCGGGTTTGCCGTGATTTGGCGCAGTTGCACCTGGATCAGCGCCGTCAGGCGATCTAGTGGCGCGGGTGCTGTAGCCAGAACCTCGTCCCAGGCTTCGGTCATCGCCTCGGCGATTTGCGCCGCGACAGCCAGCCACAGATCCTGCTTTGTCGGAAAATGGCGAAATATCCCCGGCTGTGTCAGGCCCACGGCCTGCGCCACCGCAAGCGTCGTCAGCCGGTCCGGCCCAAGCTCATCGGCCAACCGCAGCATTGTCGCAACGATTTCAGCCTTGCGATTATCAGCAGATTTGCGCGCGACCATGAAGGTTCATCCGACTTGTTAGTTATCAGTCACTCACTAATAGAACGGAGAATCTGACGTGTCAATTGCGGCGAGTGGATGTCGATTGGTGTGATGATTTCCACGCGGAATTAACCCGAGTCATCGCTGGCTGAAGATGTGGCGACGATCGCGCTTTGTTTGAACTTCCTTGCGGGCTTTTCTTAGGGCGCACGGGCTCTTAGCTTGGCAAGACATCGCCGCTGTGGTTTGTGGTTTGCGCCCGGGATTTTCGTTGAGTGGCCATCCTCAATAATCTTGGCGTTCACATGATGTGCGCCAAAATCGCTGATCCGCGACCCTTGATGCAATGGTCCTGCCCACCAGTATCTGGGCTGTGATCACTCTGGTTGGCTGGTGCGCGGCAAGTCAGTCGCCATCTGTCGATAAGGCTTGCGTTCTGGAAGCCTTCATTGGGCGGCGGCGTTCGGTTTTCGGGCGGGCAAGAATAGGCCAATAGACGGCCGCAAAACCGGTGAAGGCCGCGATCCAGGCGCTGGCGGCAAGTTGGATAGGCCATGCCGCCTCTGGCAATGCGCCCGCTACAAACCGCGCCACAACGGCGATGATCAGACTGGCGTAGATCGCCGTGATGGGCCAGGTGGCGTGCGGGGGCCGTCCGGTGTGACCAAGGCTGGCGCGGGTCATCACGGCAAGTGTCATCAGCCCGACCGCGCCCGCCATCCAGACATGCTGTGCGGCCGGTGCCATCGCTGGCAGGAACGCCCCGGCTGCCACCGCGAAGAAGCCCAACGGCAGGCAGGCATATCCGGCGTGCAACACCCAGACAAGCGGTTCTGCCAAGGTGTGGCGGCCAGACCAGCGTGACAGCCGCCAAGTTTGCGCCATGCCCGCAACACCGCATGTCACTTCGGCAAGGCTCAGGTCGGGGCGGAGTGTCCAGACCATCAGGGCCACCCCGGTGAGCGCCAGAACTATGGCATCGCTGCGACCGAACGGCGTCGGCAGGGCCGGGTTGTGGCGCTGCACCAGCCAGTTGCGGGTGAAACTTGGGACAATCCGGCCGCCGATCAGTGAAATCAGCATCACGGCAACGGCCAGCCCCATCCGCAGCGCCACGCCTTTGGCCGGATAGCCGCCTTGAGCGGCTTCAAGATGGTAAAGCCCGTTGGCCGCGATCATTCCGAAGAGCAGACCAAGCACAGGCAGGTTCTTCCAGTTGCGCCCGACCACAACCTCGCGCGCAAGGGCCGTGAACAGGGCCGCAGGAAAGGCAAGGTCGATCACCGCAGCCATGCCCCATGGCAACAGGGCCGATGTCGCCACCGCCACCCGCCCCGCCAGCCACAGACCCACCAGTGCGCCCAAGGGCCAGCCCACAATTGGCAGGCGCCCGGTCCAGTTCGGCACCGCCGTCAACAGAAATCCCGCCAGCACCGCCCCAAGATACCCGAACAGAAACTCATGGGCGTGCCATGATACCGGGTCAAAGGCGGTAAACAAGACATCGTGGCCGGTCAGCATCAGCACCCAAAGCACCATCGCAAGCGCTGCCCAAATTGACCCCAACAAGAAGAACGGGCGGAACCCGTAGCTTAGGATCGCAGGTCCGCTCCAGCTGCGCATCTGTTCGGCAGAGGTGGTCATGAATGCTCTCTCGGGGTGTGAGGGCCGGTTTCGGTGACGATAAACCGCATCGAAATATCATGGGGTTGCGGGAAGATCGTGGGGATTCGGGCCGCATCGAGGCCCACGCCGACGGCAAAGGTTTGGGGTGCCAGGGCGGCCAGGGTGCGGTCGAAATAGCCGCCGCCATAGCCCAGCCGATAGCCTGCGGCATCCCAGCCGACGACGGGGGCCAACGTGATGTCGGGCGTCACCTCTGGCCCCTCGGCGGGAACGGGGATGTTCCAAAGGCCGCGCTCCATTTTCGTCTCGGGCGTCCAGAGGCGAAAGATCAGCGGCGCGCCTTTGGTGGCGACGATGGGCAGGGCAGCCTGCGCGCCACGTGCGGCGAGGCCTGTCAGCCAGGCACGCAGGTTCAGTTCGGCCTTGATCGGCCACCAGGCCGAGATGGTCAGGCCTCGCAGGCTGGAGAACTGCCCGACCAAGAGGCGATCAAGGTGGTCTGCGATGGCGTGCGAGGCCACATGCCGCGACTCAACCGACATGGCAGCGCGATCGGCCAGAAGACGTTGGCGTTCGGCGCTTCGCCAGCGGGCGACGTCGCTGGCCTGTTCGGGGTCGGCAAAGGCTGGGTCAAATTCAGCCGCAAAGCAAGTCGGTGAGGATGGCGGTCTGGGTTCGGTCATGATTTGGCCCCCGGTTGGGTGAGGGCCGCAATCCGCGCAAGCGAGGCTTCGGCCTGTGACAGAATTTCAGCAATCCGGTCGGCGGCTGTCGGTGCGGTGTTGATCAGCGCGACGCTTTGGCCGGCAAAGGCCGCCATCAGCTCAAGGTTGCCGGTGGTGGTGCGCAGCGGCGAGTCGGTGGAGTATTTCAGCAAGGGCCGCCCCTCCTCCCAGGCAATCACCTCACGCGGCAGGCGGTCGGGGTGGTGGCCCATCAGATTGTCACCAAGCGCTGCGGTCACTGAATTGCCGATCACCCGGACCGGCGAATGCGGCGGCCAGTTCAGCGCGAAGGCGTCGGTGTAGACGGTATCCTCGGCGGCGGCGGCAATCACCCGCGCCTTGTGGTCGTAATGGGCAAATGACTCCTCCGTGGCCAGAAAGGCCGTGCCACAGTGGATGCCTTGCGCGCCCAAAGCCAGTGCCGCAATCAAGCTCGCCCCCGTGGCAAAGCCGCCAGAAGCGATGATGGGCAGCGACACCGCCCGCGCTATCTGTTCCACCAAAATCAGCGCTGCCACCGTACCATGGACATGACCGCCCACCTCAACCCCTTGAACAATCAGAACATCCACCCCGGCAGCCTCTGCCGCCCGTGCGGAGGCAAGCGAGCCTACCTGATGCAAGACCAGACAGCCCGCAGCCTTGGCTCGCGCCACAGCGGACGGCACCACATCCCAGAAGAAACACATCGCGGGCACGGCGCGGTCAAAGCAGACCGCCAGTTCCGCCTCCAACAGCACGGGGTCAGTAGCCGCCGGGATCAGGTTGACGGCAAAGGGCCGCGCGGTTCTGGCGCGCACGGCGTCAATCTCTTGCCCGATGAAGGCGGCAGATTCGCGCACCATGCCAAGGATGCCGTAGCCCCCGGCCTGAGCCACCGCCGCGACCAGTTCAGACCTTGCAACCCCGCCCATTCCCGCCAGCACTATCGGCACCTCGCAGTCCAAAAGCGAACAGACCGGGGTGTGCAGGCGATGGCGGGGCATGGCGTCTCTCCGAGTGGCTAAAGCTGCGGCGGCAGGCCCGCGCGGCCATAATTCCCACGCGCGTCAAGGATGTTCATGTGGATGGACGTGGCAATCCGCTCGGCCCGTTCGATCACCCAAGCGGCCCCGGCAGGCGGGCAAACCTCTGCCGCCGTAGCGCGAAACAGGTCAAGCCAACGGTCAAAATGCGCGCCCTCAACCGGCAGGGACAGGTGTTTGGGCATCGGTGCGCCATGATAGCGCCCAGTCATCAAGGCGACAGAAGACCAGAAATCGACCATCTTCGCCAGGTGCGGCCCCCAATCAGCAATCCGCTCGGCAAAGACCGGGCCTAGCATCGGGTCCACGCGCACTCGGTCGTAGAACCCATACACAAGGCGAGCCAGCATCGCATCATCAAGTCCAGTCCGCGCCATCAGGTCGGCCGTCACGACAGGGCGGGCGCTTGCGGTGGGGTCCATGGCCTCAGTCATTTGCAGAGTCCTTCTGGCAGGGCATCGCTGACGAATAGGCACAATGAATAGGTACTGTAAATACCCATTCATGGCGATGGTGCAGCTCGGTCAATGTGCCGCATCATCAATCCGCGGTGTCGGTTTGGCCAAGCCAATCAGGTCCGCCGGATCGGAAATCCGCACGGTGCTGCCCTCGATTGTTACACCATAGGCCTGCAAGGACTTGATGGCGCGGGACAGGTTTTCCGGGGTCATACCCAGATAAGATGCCAACCGGCGCTTTTCGATCACAAGGTCAAGGGCGGCCGGTGCCCCAGCGGCGGTGTATTTGCGCAACAAGTAATTCGCCAACCTTTCGACCGAGGTGCGCAGCTTCAAGTCTTTGGTGTGCTTGACCAAGCCCCGGTAGCATTGCGCCAGTTCGGTTACGACCGCACGGGCGAAGGCCGCGTCCACATCAAACACCGCCTGCACATCCACGGACGGCAGCAGGACTATCCTGCTCTTTTCCAATGTGCGAGCCGACATCAGATAGGGCGCGTTGCGGATTGTCGCAGCCAGAATGAAGGTGGAAATCGGACGCACCGTCGCCATCACGGTTTCCCGACCGTTCCAGCCGGCGAACAACTCGACACTGCCGTCGATGACAACATGCAGAAAGTCACTTGGGTCGCCTTCCGTGATCAGCTCGATCTGGGGAGGAAAGGTCTGAAGGTAGGCACCGCGCATCAGCGTGTCGAAATTCGCCTCAGCCATATCCCGAAACAGCGGCAAGGACCGGATCAAGGGCGTTTCGGCGGATCTCATCGCGGCTCTCCTTCGCTCTGGTTTGATTATTATCAAGTCAATAGCCGTAAAGAGTCTGCCTGTCACTAACATGGCGACAAAGTCTAGCTTGACTACTTTGGTCGCGAGGCCATGAATTTGTCATTTTGTAAGTTATTTCCGATACTTAAGCCAGCGTATTGACCTAGATCAAATCGGCCCGCTCGTATGGCGGTCAAGCCCTTCGCAAGTCTGTACCAAGAGGGGTTGGCATGAAAGCCACTAGCACTGTCACAACAACCGATCAAAACCGCGCATTGACGCTTAGCACCGTGGCCTTTACCGCCTGTTTCTCGGTCTGGACAATCTTTTCGATCATCGGCGTCGCGATCAAAGCCGAACTGGGCCTGAACGAGTTTCAGTTCGGCTTGCTTGTTGCGACTCCAATCCTCACCGGGTCGCTGACACGACTGTTTTTGGGCGTATGGACTGAAAAATTCGGCGGGCGCATCGTGTTTCCGTTACAGATGCTGCTGGCGGCGATTGCGACATGGCTGCTGACCTTTGCGCATACCTATCCGATGTATCTGGTGGCGGCGCTTGGCGTGGGCCTTGCGGGCGGATCGTTCATCATCGGGGTCGCCTACGTGTCGCGCTGGTATCCGGCGGGCAAGCAGGGCACCGCGCTGGGGATCTTTGGCGCGGGTAACGTGGGCGCTGCGGTGACCAAGTTCGTCGCCCCCTTTGTGATGGTCGCTTACGGCTGGCATGGGGTTGCCAATGTCTGGGCGGTTGGTCTGGCCGTGCTGGCCATCGCCTTCTTCATTTTCGCCAAAGATGACCCGGAATTTGTCGCGCGCCGCAAATCCGGCATCAAGGCGCCCACGCTGGCCCAGCAATTCGCCCCCTTGGCGAACCTTCAGGTCTGGCGCTTTTCGCTGTATTACTTCTTCGTGTTTGGCGGGTTCGTGGCGCTGGCGCTGTGGATGCCGCATTACCTGATCAGCGTCTATCATCTTGATGTCGAAACGGCGGGCATGTCGGCTGCGGCCTTCAGCCTGTCGGCCAGCCTGTTTCGCGCCTATGGCGGCCATCTCAGCGACCGCTTCGGGGCGCGGACGGTGATGTACTGGACGTTCGGATTCTCGCTGGTCTTGTTGTTCATGCTGTCTTATCCGCCGACGGATTACGTGATTCAGGGCAAGGACGGCCCAATCGCCTTTTCCACCCAGATGGGGCAATGGCCCTTTGTGGTGACGCTGTTCGTGCTGGGTTTCTTCCTTAGCCTTGGCAAAGCAGCGGTGTTCAAGCATATCCCGGTCTATTACCCTGATCACGTTGGCGCCGTCGGCGGCCTGGTTGGCATGATAGGCGGCCTTGGTGGCTTTATTCTGCCGATCACCTTTGGCGCGCTGCTGGATGTGACGGGCATCTACACAAGCTGCTTCATGCTGCTTTTCCTTATCGTCGGTGTTGCGCTGATCTGGATGCACCTGTCGATCCGCGCGATGGAGCGGGCGGCACAGGGCGAGGCGCTGGACCTTTTGCCGCAACTGCCCGAAATGCAGGCCATTCACCGCCCCGGCGTCACCACGATGCCGCGCGTGCTGACCGAATGGCACCCCGAGGACAAGGCGTTCTGGGAGGCGGACGGGCGCAGGATTGCCCGGCGCAACCTGTGGATCTCGATCCCGGCCTTGCTGCTAGCTTTTTCGATCTGGATGGTTTGGTCGGTTGTGGTGGCGAAATTACCTGCTATCGGCTTTGCCTTCACGCCGGGGCAGTTGTTCTGGCTCGCAGCTTTGCCGGGGCTTAGCGGTGCCACTTTCCGCATCTTCTACAGCTTTCTGGTGCCGATCTTTGGTGGGCGGTTGTGGACAACGCTGTCTACCGCGTCGTTGCTGATCCCGGCTGTGGGCATCGGCTATGCGGTGCAAAACCCGCAGACGCCCTACCTGATCTTTCTGGTGCTGGCGCTGCTGTGCGGCCTTGGTGGCGGCAACTTTGCCTCATCCATGGCCAATATTTCCTACTTCTTTCCGAAGGCGGAAAAGGGCAACGCCTTGGCGCTGAACGCCGGTCTGGGCAATCTGGGCGTGTCGGCGATGCAGTTCCTGGTGCCGATCGTCATAACAGCCGGGGTGTTCGGCACTTTAGGCGGCGCGCCGCAGGTGATGAGCAAGGGCGGCCAACTGTGGATGCAGAACGCGGGCTTTGTCTGGGTGCCGTTCATCATTGCAGCCACCATCGCGGCCTGGTTGGGCATGAATGACATTGCCGATGCCAAGGCCAGCTTTGCCGAACAGGCGGTCATCTTCAGCCGCAAGCACAACTGGCTGATGTGCATCCTGTACACCGGCACCTTCGGCAGCTTCATTGGCTATTCGGCGGGCTTCCCCTTGCTGAGCAAGCTGATGTTCCCCGATGTCAACGCGCTGCAATATGTCTTCCTCGGGCCGCTGGTTGGGGCGCTTGCCCGGGCAGGAACAGGTTGGGTTGCGGACCGCTTTGGCGGCGGGCGGGTGACGTTCTGGACTTTTGTCGGCATGATCGTGGCGGTGTTCGGCGTGATCAGCTTTCTGCCTGCGAACGGCGGTGCGGGCAGTTTCTGGGGCTTCTTTGGCTGCTTCATCGTGCTGTTCTTCCTGACCGGGGTCGGCAACGCCTCGACCTTCCAGATGATCCCGATCATCATGGGGCGTGAGATTCCGCGCCTGATGCCCAAACTGGGCCGCGAGGATCAGCAACGGCAAGCGGGCCGCGAAAGTGCTGCGATCATCGCCTTCACCTCTGCCATCGCGGCCTTCGGGGCGTTCTTCATCCCCAAAGCCTATGGCAGTTCCATCGCCATGACCGGCAGTCCGGTGGCGGCATTGTGGGCCTTTCTTGCCTTCTACGTCCTCTGCCTTGTGCTGACTTGGGCCTATTACACCCGCCGCGGCGGCCTTCTTCACGACATCGAACATGGCCGGGGCGTTCGCACCTCTGCGCAATCAGTCTAAGCCAAAGGGAAAAGCCATGAGCCATCTTCTTGATCGTCTTAACTTCTTCCAGTCCAAGGAACTTGAGCAATTCGCCGACGGCCACGGGCAAGTCACCCGCGAGAACCGCGATTGGGAGGATGTCTACCGCAACCGCTGGCGGCATGACAAAATCGTGCGCTCCACCCATGGGGTGAACTGCACCGGGTCGTGTAGCTGGAAGATCTACGTCAAGTCCGGCATCGTGACATGGGAGACCCAGCAGACCGATTATCCGCGCACCCGCGCCGGCATGCCCAACCACGAACCGCGCGGCTGCGCGCGCGGAGCCTCGTACAGCTGGTATCTCTATTCCGCCAACCGGGTGAAGAATCCGCTGATCCGGGGGCGACTGATGCGCGAATGGCGCAAGTTGCGCGCCACGCTGACCCCGGTCGCCGCTTGGGCCGCGCTGCAAGCTGACCCCAAGGCGCGGGCCTCATATGTCCAGACCCGTGGTAAGGGCGGTTTTGTGCGCGCCACATGGGACGAAGCGACCGAGATCATCGCCGCCGCCAACGCCTATACCACCAAGACCTATGGCCCCGACCGGGTGTTTGGTTTCTCGCCCATCCCAGCCATGTCGATGGTCAGCTATGCGGCGGGCACCCGCTATCTGTCGCTGTTGGGTGGCACCTGCATGTCGTTTTACGACTGGTACTGCGACCTGCCGCCTGCCTCGCCGCAGACCTGGGGCGAACAGACCGACGTGCCGGAATCGGCCGATTGGTATAACGCTGGCTTCCTGCTGCTCTGGGGCTCCAACGTGCCGCAAACCCGCACCCCGGATGCGCATTTCTATACCGAGGCGCGCTATCGCGGTGCCCGTTCCGCCGTGATCAGCCCGGATTATTCCGAGGCCGCCAAGTTCGGTGACATCTGGCTGGCCCCGCAGGCAGGCACCGATGCGGCCCTTGCGATGGCGATGGGCCACGTGATCCTGCGCGAATATCACCTGAACCGGCAGGCCGAGTATTTCGAGGATTACGCCCGCAAATACACCGACATGCCGCTTCTGGTGCGGCTGGACGAACAGGATGGTCGCCTTGTGCCGGGCCGCCAACTGCGCGCTGATGATTTCGACGGCGCCTTGGGCGAGGCGAACAACCCCGGCTGGAAGACCGTGGCGTTTGACGAAACCTCTGGCACCGTCGTGTCTCCCAATGGCTCGATCGGTTTCCGTTGGGGCGAGACAGGCAAGTGGAACCTTGAACAACGCGCCAAGGGGGCGGAGGCCAACCTGCGCCTGAGCCATATCCTTGAGGGCGACCATGACGCTGTGGTTGGCGTCGATTTCCCCTATTTCGGCGGCCAAGCGACACCCAATTTCGTGAAATGCGATCATCCAAAGGTTTTGACCCGCAACATCCCCGCCAAGCGCGTGACCCTGGCCAATGGCGAAGCCGCCTTGGTGGCCACGGTGTTCGACCTGTTGTGTGCCAACTACAGCCTAGATCGTGGGCTTGGCGGCGCAGCAGTGGCCAAGAACTTTGACGAGGATCAGCCCTATACCCCCGCCTGGGCCGAAAAGATCACCGGCGTGAAGGCGGATCAGATCATCGCCGTCGCCCGCGCCTTTGCCGACAATGCCGAAAAGACGCATGGCAAGTCGATGGTGATCCTGGGGGCCGGGATCAACCACTGGTATCACATGGACATGGCCTATCGCGGCATCATCAACATGCTGGTGATGTGCGGTTGCATCGGTCAAGAGGGTGGCGGCTGGTCGCATTACGTGGGCCAGGAAAAGCTGCGCCCGCAGACCGGTTGGACGCCCCTAGCCTTCGCGCTGGATTGGAGCCGCCCACCGCGCCAGATGAACGCGACATCGGCCTGGTATGCCCACACCGACCAGTGGCGCTATGAAACCCTGCGCCCGACCGAGATTCTGTCGCCGACCGCCCCGAAAGGCGACTGGAACGTCAGCCTGATCGACTACAACATCCGGGCCGAACGGATGGGCTGGCTGCCCTCTGCGCCGCAGCTGAAAACCAACCCGCTGCTGGTTGCCAAACAGGCCAAAGCCGCAGGCAAGGACATTCCCGCCTTTGTCGCCGAAAGCCTGAAATCCGGCACTTTGCAGATGTCCTGCGAAGACCCTGACGCCCCGGAGAACTGGCCGCGCAACCTGTTCGTGTGGCGGTCCAACCTCCTCGGCTCATCAGGCAAGGGGCACGAATATTTTCTGAAACACCTCTTGGGCACCCAGCACGGCGTTCTGGGGAATGAGCTTGTCGAGGAGGGCAGCGTCAAGCCCGTCGAGGCTGTCTGGCATGACGAGGCGCCGAAGGGCAAACTTGACCTGCTGGTAACCATCGACTTCCGCATGTCGACCACCTGCGTCTATTCCGACATCGTACTGCCGACGGCCAGCTGGTACGAAAAGGATGACCTCAACACCTCTGACATGCACCCGTTCATCCACCCGCTGCAGGCGGCGGTGGACCCGGCATACGAAAGCAAATCGGACTGGGAGATCTTCAAATCCATCGCCCGGAAATTCTCGGAAGTTGCGCCAGAGGTGCTGGGCGTGGAAACCGATGTCGTGCAACTGCCGCTTCTGCATGACACCGCCGGGGAACTCGCCCAGCCGCATGTCAAGGACTGGAAGAAGGGCGAATGTGATCTGATCCCTGGCAAGACCGCGCCGAACTATATCGCGGTCGAGCGGGATTATCCCAACCTTTACAAAAAGTTCGTGGCCGTCGGTCCGCTGCTGGACAAGCTTGGCAATGGCGGCAAAGGCATCAACTGGGACACCAAGGAAGAAGTGCAGCTTCTGCGCGATCTGAACGGTGTTGTGCTGGAAGAGGGCATCACCAAGGGCATGGCCCGGCTGGATACTGCCATCAACGCCGCCGAGATGATCCTGATGCTGGCCCCGGAAACCAACGGTGAAGTGGCCGTGAAGGCATGGCACGAGTTGGAAAAACCCACCGGTCGCCACCACGCCCATCTCGCCGAAGGCGCACATCACACCAAGATCCGCTTCCGGGATATCGCAGCGCAACCGCGCAAGATCATCTCATCGCCGACCTGGTCGGGGATTGAATCGGAATCCGTCTGCTATAATGCGGGCTACACCAACGTGCATGAGCTGATCCCATGGCGCACCTTGTCGGGCCGTCAGCAGCTGTATCAGGACCATCTGTGGATGAGGGCCTTTGGCGAGGGCTTTGTCAGCTACCGCCCGCCGGTGGACCTGAAAACCATCACCAAGGCGGTGAACACCGATGTGGGCCAGCCGCATGTCGTGTTGAACTTCATCACGCCGCACCAGAAATGGGGCATCCATTCGACCTATTCCGACAACCTTCTGATGCTGACCCTGAACCGCGGCGGCCCGGTGGTCTGGATGTCCGAGGTTGATGCGCAAAAAGCCGGTCTGGTCGATAACGACTGGGTCGAGGCGTACAACACCAACGGCGCGCTGACCGCTCGCGTCGTAGTCAGCCAGCGCATCAAGCAGGGCACGCTTTTCATGTACCACGCGCAGGAAAAGATCGTGAATACCCCCGGGTCCGAAAAGACCGGCAACCGGGGCGGCATCCATAACTCTGTCACCCGCACCGTGTTGAAGCCCACCCATATGATCGGCGGCTATGCGCAACTGAGCTACGGTTTCAACTACTACGGCACCGTGGGGTCGAACCGCGATGAATTCGTGATCGTGCGCAAGATGCGCAAGGTTGATTGGCTCGACACCCCCGTCCCAGACACCTCGATTCAGGAGGCCGCAGAATGAGAATCCGCGCACAAATCGGCATGGTGCTGAACCTGGACAAATGCATCGGGTGCCATACCTGCTCGGTCACCTGCAAGAACGTCTGGACCTCACGCGACGGCGTTGAATATGCGTGGTTCAACAACGTCGAAACCAAGCCCGGCACCGGTTATCCGACTGATTGGGAAAACCAGAAACGCTGGAATGGCGGCTGGACGCGCACCTCCAAGGGCACCTTGCAACCCAAGCAGGGCAGCAAGTGGCGCATCCTGGCCAATATCTTCGGCAACCCCGATCTGCCAGAGATTGACGACTACTACGAACCCTTCGACTTCGACTATGACCACCTGAAATCCGCCCCGGAAATGTCGGCTTTCCCGACCGCGCGGCCCCGGTCCAAGATCACCGGCGAGCGGATGGAAAAGATCGTCAAAGGCCCGAACTGGGAGGAGATCCTTGGCGGCGAATTCGCCAAACGCTCCAAGGATTACAACTTCGAGAACATCCAGAAGGAAATCTACGGCCAGTACGAAAACACCTTCATGATGTACCTGCCACGCCTGTGCGAACATTGCCTGAACCCGGCTTGCGTGGCGGCCTGCCCCTCAGGTGCGATGTACAAGCGCGAAGAGGATGGCATTGTCCTGATTGATCAGGAAAAATGCCGCGGCTGGCGGATGTGCGTCTCGGCCTGTCCCTACAAGAAGGTCTATTACAACTGGGAATCCGGCAAGTCCGAGAAGTGCACCCTGTGCTATCCGCGCATTGAATCCGGAAATCCAACCGTTTGTTCGGAAACCTGCGTCGGGCGCATCCGCTACATTGGCGTGATGCTGTATGACGCAGACAAGATCGCTGAAGCCGCGAACGTGCCAGAGGTGACCGACCTCTATCAGGCGCATCTGGATGTGTTCATGGACCCGAACGATCCGGCGGTGCAGGCACAGGCCATTGCTGACGGCGTCCCGGCGGACTGGGTCAAGGCGGCGCAAGCCAGCCCGATCTGGAAAATGGCAATGGATTGGAAGGTCGCCTTCCCGCTGCACCCCGAATACCGCACCTTGCCGATGGTCTGGTATATCCCACCGCTGTCGCCCATCCAGAACGCCGCGCAAGTCGGTGATCTGGGCATGAACGGCGATCTGCCCGACGTGCGCGCCTTGCGGATTCCGGTCAAATACCTGGCCAACATGCTGACCGCAGGGGCGGAGGAACCGGTGGTGACGGCGCTAGAGCGGATGGCTGCGATGCGGTCTTACATGCGGTCCAAAACCGTGGACGGCGTGATCAACGAGGCGATTGCCGCCCGCGTTGGTCTTTCGCCCGCAATGATCGAGGACATGTATAAAATCATGGCCATCGCGGATTACGAAGACCGTTTCGTGATCCCCACCACCCACCGAGAACAGATCGAAGACGCCTATGACATCCGCTCGGGTTGCGGGTTCACCGATGGCAACGGCTGTTCGACCGGCTCCATCGACAAGGGCACGCTCTTTGGCGGCAAGAAGAAGAAGGCCCTGACCCTGCCGACGGAGGCGTTCTGATGGACCGCACCCTTAAAGCCATGTCGCTGCTCTTGTCCTACCCCACGGCGGAACTGCAAAGCGCCATGCCCGAAATCGGTGGGGTTCTTGCCGCCGAAACCCGGTTGACTGCCGCTGCCCGCCGCGACCTGCGCCCCTTGGTCGAGGCTCTTGTGGGGCGTGATCTTTACGATCTGCAAGAAGACTATGTGATGCTGTTTGACCGCTCCCGCACCCTTTCGTTGAACCTGTTCGAACATGTCCACGGCGAAAGCCGTGACCGGGGCGAGGCGATGGTGTCCTTGGTCGAAACCTACCGCGACGGCGGCTTTGATCCGGTCAGTACCGATCTGCCCGACCATCTGCCGGTGCTGTTGGAGTTTCTGGCGACCCGCCCCGCCCCCGAGGCGCGTGAGATGCTGGCCGATGCCGCCCATATCTTCACCACGTTGGCCAAACGGCTGGAAAAGCGCGACAGCCCCTATGCCGCGATCTTTGCCGCACTGCGGCAGATGTCGGGCGTTGAAGCCGATGCCGAAGCCGTCGCCGCGATGTTGCAACTGCCCGAGGATGACCCGACCGACCTTGCCGCCCTCGATGCGATCTGGACCGAGTCCGAGGTGACCTTTGGCCCCGATCCCAACGCCGGCTGCCCGCAAGTGCGCGACCTTCTGGCCGGCATGGATATTCCCGTAACCCAAGCCCCCGTTGCGGCGGAATGACGGAGACCACAATGCATCAGTTCATTTTCGGAATTTACCCCTATATCGCGCTGACGATCCTGATCTTCGGTTCGATCGCGCGCTATGAGACCGTGCCGTTCACCTGGAAATCCTCGTCCTCTCAACTGTTGCGGCGCAAGCAGTTGATCCTTGGGTCGGTTCTGTTTCATGTCGGCGTGCTGACGATCCTGTTCGGCCATCTTTTCGGCCTGTTGACGCCCCTGTGGCTGATCGAACTTCTGGGCGTCAGCCACGAGGCCAAGCAGATCCTCGCCGTTGCGGTTGGTGGAGTGGCCGGGGTTGCGGCCCTGTTGGGCGGCGCGATCCTGATCCACCGCCGTCTGGTCGACCCGCGTATCCGGGCCACATCGAGCATGATGGATATCGTGATCCTGTGCTTGCTACTGCTTCAGTTGACGCTGGGGATGCTGACGATCTTCATCTCACTGCAAAACCTCGATGGTGGCGAGATGGTGAAGTTCATGATGTGGGCGCAGGCGATCTTCACCTTTGATGGCAATGCGGCCAGCTATACTCTGGGTGCACCGTTGCTGTTCCAGTTGCATATCTTTCTGGGCCTGACGATCTTCATCCTGTTCCCGTTCAGCCGTCTGGTTCACATGCTGTCGGCCCCGGTGCGCTATGTCGTGCTGCGGCCCGGCTGGCAGATCGTGCGCTCACGCCGGGCCAATGTGCGCCCCCGTTCAACAATCAAACCCGCGGAGCAACGCCGATGAACGCCCCCCTGTTCCCCGAGATCACCGTGAACGGTGAGACGATCCCCTCTGCCGCCATCGCCGCCGAGGCGCAGAACCATGTGGCCCCCAAGGGCAAGCCCGGCCTTGCCTGGCGCAAGGCGGCGCGGGCGCTGGCCCTGCGCAAACTCTTGCTGGAGGAGGCCGCGCTGCGCGGCATTCAGGCCGTTCCCGCCGCTGTGGGTCCGGGCCTGACCGAAACCCAGGACGAAGCCCAAATCCGCGCCCTGCTGGACGAAGCCCTTCAAGTGACCCCGCCGGTCGAGGCGGATCTGATCGCCGTCTGGCAGAAGGACCCCGAACGCTACCGCTCGCCCCCCCTGTGGGAGGCCTCACATATCCTGTGCGCCGCCGATCCGACCGATCCTGACGCCGTGCACGCCGCTCATCTGCGCGCGCTGGCGGCCCATGCCACCCTGACGGCGGACGCCAAGGCCTTTGGCCGTCTGGCCAAAGAGGTCAGCGATTGCGCGTCCAAGGCCAATGGCGGGATGCTGGGGCAGTTGGTGCCCGGCGATTGCGTGCCAGAGTTCGAGTCCGCCCTGCGCGAGTTGACCCTCGGTCAGATTAGCGCTAGCCCAGTCCGCAGCCGATTTGGCTGGCATATCATCCGGCTGGATGCCTGCGCCAAAGGTCAGGTGCTGCCCTATGCCGCCGTCCGCGCGCGTCTTGCCGAGGCGGCGGAAAAAGCCGCCTGGACCCGCGCCGCCCATGATTTCGCCGAAGCGCTGATGGCCGCGGCGGATGTCAAAGGCGTGGACTTTCAAGTTCATTGAGGGTCGCATCTGTTATCGAGGAAAGACAAGGCAATGACAGTGCTGATACGGCACGAGGGCGTCGCTTGCGGCTGTGATGCCACGGATGTGTCGCCCGGCCTGATGTCGGTCGACGCGGCAAGGACGGCGGCTTTGCGACTTGTGGTGCCGGTGGCGGCCCGGGAGCAGGTTCCACTGGCGCAGGCCTTGGGCCGCGTACTGGCGCAGCCCCTGCGGTCTCAGACGCCGATGCCGCCGTTTGACGCCTCAGCGGTCGATGGCTATGCCGTCCGCCTTGACGATCTGATCGGGCCGGGGCCGTGGACCCTGGCCGTGCAGGACAGGATTGCCGCTGGCGATGGACGCAGCATCCGGCTGAGTTCGGGGGCGCTGCGCATCTTTACCGGCGCGCTGCTACCCTTGGGTGCGGACGCAGTGCTGATGCAAGAGGATGTCGTCACCGAGGCCGCCCATCTGCATATCCGCCACCGTCCCCAGCGTGGCGCGAACCTTCGGCGCGCCGGGGAAGAAATGCCCAAAGGTCAGATTGTGGTCGCTACCGGCCACCGCCTCGGTCCGCGCGAGATTGGCTCCGCAGCAGCCAACGGCCATGCCACGCTAGGCGTCTGGCGTCGCCCCCGCATAGCCCTTCTGACCACCGGGGATGAGGTCGCACAGCCTGGAACCACGCTCGCCCCCGGTTGCATCTGGGATGCCAACACCAGCCTGCTTGTCGCAGCCTTTCAGGCCGCAGGGGCCGATCTGGTCGCCTTTGAACATGCTCCCGATGACTTGGCCGCACTTGCAGTCCTGATGGCCCGTTTGGCCAAAGCGGCCGATATGCTGGTCACGACAGGCGGCGTATCGGTTGGAGAAGAGGATCATTGCAAGGCGGCCTTTCGCGCGGCACAGGGCGAAATTGTAGTAGCAGGTGTGGCGATGAAGCCCGGCAAGCCGGTAACGATCGGGCGGCTGAACGGTACCGTCTGGATCGGACTGCCGGGTAACCCCTTGTCGGCCTATGTGACATGGCAAGTTCTGGGTTGGCCGATGGTGAAGGCTTTGTCCGGGGCTACGGCATCCCCGGCCCCAACTCAACTTGTCGTCGCAGGGCAAGACCTGCCGCATAAGCCCGGACGCTGCGAACACCGCCCTGCCACGATTATCGGCTTTGATGATCTGGGGCGGCAGGTGATCTTCGCAGCCCCAGCCGTTCATTCCGGTCGCCTGAGTTCGCTGGTCGGCGCCGATGGGTTGATCGTGATTCCAGCAGGGATCGAAGCCGTTCAGCAAGGCGACCTGCTCGACTTCTTGCCTTTTTACACCAGCCAAATGGCCTAGCGAAAGGGAATACAGATGCGTTTGGCTTATACAATGGCGCCCGGTCGTGGCGATATCGACCTTGTTCTGTCGCGGCTGGCGGATCGCCTGCAACAAGCGGGCTGGCGTACCTGCGGCGTGGTTCAGACCAACACAGATTGCGGCGCCTCCAATCCCTGCGATATGGATGTGCAGGTCTTGCCTGATGGCCCGGTGATCCGCATTTCGCAATCGCTTGGGGCCTTGGCCCGGGGCTGCCGACTCGACCCCTCTGCGCTGGAACAGGCGGTGGCGCTGGTCGCGGATCGCCTCTCCAGTGGTGCCGACGTGCTGATCATCAATAAATTCGGCAAGCACGAGGCCGAGGGTCGCGGCTTTCGTGAAGTGATCGCTACCGCGCTGGCACTGCACATCCCAGTTATCGTCGGGGTGAACGGGCTTAATCTTCAAGAATTCCTTGGCTTCGCGGGGGATCTGGCGATCAACGTCGCATCAGACCTCGCCCTACTGGAAGAATGGCTCGGCGGCGGATCCGTTGGGCAATTGCGCCGCCGCCTGTAGGGGATTGCATCAAAGGCGCACCGGCTTGATAGCTGTCAGAACCTGACAAGAGTGGAACTGCGATGCGCCTCACCTCCTTCACTGACTTTGGCCTGCGCGCATTGATGCGGCTGGCCTCTGACCCGGATCGAGCCTTCTCGACCGCTGAACTGGCGGAAGAGTTTAATATGTCGCGCAACCACTTGACCAAAATCATAGCGGCCTTGGCTCAGGCGCGCATCGTTACAACGCGGCGCGGTGGTGGTGGAGGCGCCATTCTGGCGCGGCCTGCCGATCAAATCAAGCTGGGTGACATTGTGCGCGTCCTTGAGGCTGGGCAGGCACTGGTTGAGTGTTTTTCTGCTGGCGAAATCACCTGCTCGCTAACGCGCGATTGTCGGCTCAAATCACGGTTGCGCAGCGCCGAAGCCGCATTTCTGGCCGATCTGGACAGGTCCAGCCTTGCCAGCATCGCACTCCCCGTCGTTTCAAATTCGGAATCCACCGCATGATCCCGCAGCTATTTCTTGACCTAACACGGGCTTCGCCGCTTCTCAAATTGTTGTCATGGGAAGAAGCCCCGCCCTATGCAAAAACCATCATCCACCGTCCCTCGACAAGCAAAAAAAGTCCCCGCTTTTCAGGGGGACTCGTCAAACGTTGACGTGTTTTGCGATTGCCCATACACAAGCGAAACGCTCAACATTTAAGTATTTGATATGTTTGTTAGATTTGGTTGCGGGGACAGGATTTGAACCTGTGACCTTCAGGTTATGAGCCGTGGCGAACGAACCATGAACAATCCCTCAGGATCGCGCTATACTTCGCGTTTTCCGTGGCTTGCATCCCCCGTGCCCAGAACGTCCCTACGCCGGATTACGCGCTTAACCGCAGCAAACCCTTCCCTCTTGCTTCCACTATGCTTCCGTACTGGTACGGGATGATGTTCCGGTAGCAGATCGATCATTCAGGCGGGTCAGCCGATCACGACCAGGTTCTGCGGATCCAGTCGCGCTTCACCGGTCCACCTGTAGGCACAGGTCACGCGGGGATAGTCGAGGCAGACCGCGTTGGGGGCGTCGATGGCCGGTGTTGTTAATTTTCACCCAGAACTGAGCCGGTAAGGCGGATAATTTTCACTGAGAACTGAGCCATGTGAACCTACCCCCAAAGCGGAGAGCAGCGGGGGCAACGGAGTGATCCACATGGGACTATTGAACATCATCCGACGTATGCATTTG